>DATAGA010000377.1:0-3889 GCA_036257215.1 Myxococcota bacterium | reverse complement strand
GGCGAGGAGGGCGGCCCCGAGCGCTGCGCGCCGGCGGGGGCTGGCGAGGGCGGGAACGCGCGCCGCGAGCGAGCGCGCCAGGGCGGCGACGCCGACCCCGGCCGCCGCGTGGACCGCGACGACGACGGGCAGCAGATACCGGGTCGCCTTGATGGGGGCGACCTGGAGCACTGCGAAGTAGAGCAGCGGGAACGCGACGAGGAGCCGCTCCGACGGCGTGCGGCGGCGCCAGCCGACGAACGCGTACCCGAGCGTGCCGAGCCCGAGCGCGAGCACCGGCAGCGTCGTCTGCGCGAGGAGCGAGCGCGCGTATGCGGCGGAGAGCACGCCGGCGAAGGGACGTCCGCCGCCCGTGGTCACGTGATCGGCTTCGTACGCGAGGCCCGCGCGAAAGCCGGCGGGGTCGAGCAGGACCGAGACGTTCACGACGGCGAAGCACGCGGCGAAGCCGGTCAGCCAGGCGGCCAGCCCGCGGGCGCGGTCGGTCGGCTGCCCGCGCAGGGCGACCCAGAGCACCGGCGGGACCACGGCCAGGACGGTGGCGCCCGCATACTTGGCGGAGAGCGCCAGCGCGCAGCCCGCGCCGAACGCCGCCGCCGCAGCGGCGGTCGGTCGTCGGAGCAGCCAGCAGGCGCCGAGCAACGCCGCCGCGAGCCCGAACACGAGCGCCGTGTCCTCCTTCATGAAGTGCGAGAAGGTGAAGAGCCCGTGGGAGAGGCCGACCACGACGGCGACGCAGAGCGCGGCGAAGAGGCCCCACTCCAGCCAGGCGAGTGCAGCGAGCGTCGCGACGGCCAAGGCGCCGAACGCCGCCGACACGAAGCGCCCGGCCCGCGCCGCTGCCTGGCGGTCGCCCTCGACGCCGACGAGGCTCGCGAGGCCGCGGGTCGCGTTCATGAGCAGCAGCGGGTGCTTGAAGTTGAGCGGCCGCTCGCCGACGACTTGCTGGACCTTGCTCGGCTCGTCCGAGTGGTAGTAGTACGGCATGCCCGCGTGGCGGGTGTAGAGGAAGAGCGCCGCGAGAAAGCTCAGGACGACGAGTGCGGCGGCGGCCCCGGCGTCCCCACTCGGCCCGCGTCGCCCGCTCGAGTGGCCGGGGGGCGTGCTCACGGCGCGGGAAGTTGCCACAATCCTTCTGCACCGCTGCCACGCCGACGCCCCCGCTGAGGCTCGCCCCGACCGCATGAGCGCCGTCCTCCGAACGCCGACTTCGGACTCCACGTCGTCCGCGACGGTTGCGCCGTCCGCGACGGGCGGGTCCGCCGCGACTGGAGTCGAGCCGGTCGTCGCGACCGCGGCGCCGTCGGCCGAGCCCGGCCTCGCGTCCGCGCCCGCGATCGAGCCGAGCCTCGTGAACCGCCTCGTCGGCGTGTCGGCGGCGATCTTCGCCGTGCCGGTCGCCGTCGAGCTACGGCGCGCGGCGACGCACGCGCAGCTCGGCCCGACGACCGAGCAGCAGGCATGGCTGCTCGCAGCCGCGCTCGCGCTCGTCGTCGCGTTCGCGGTGGTGCTGCGGCGCGCGTCCGGCACGCCCGCGCTGCGCGCGGGCCGCGTGCTCTGGGTGGTGCTCGCGCTCGAAGCGGCGAGCCTGGCCGCCGCGCTCGCGAGCCAGTCCGCGCGCTGACCGGCCCGCCGCACCAACGCCCTTCGCTAGACTGCCGCCTCTCTTCGAGGGCCTGTTGGACGAACGAGCTCCGGTGCTGATCGGCGTCGCCCAGCGCTCGGTGCGACCCGGCGATCCGCCCGCCGGCGACCTCCCGCTCGAAGGCGCGTCCGACCCGCTCGCGCTGCTCGAGCTGGTCGCGCGAGGCGCGCTCGCCGACGCGGGCCTCGGGCAGGACGGCGTCGCGGCCCTCGACGCGATCGGCCTCGTGGACGCGCTCGGCTGGTCGCCCCGGAACGGGCCGCGCCTCCTCGCCGAGCGGCTCGGCGCCTCGCCGCGTCTCGAGCTCGTGACCGGCGTCGGCGGCGAGGGGCCGCTCGTCCTGCTCTCGCACGCGGCGCGCGCGATCGCGCGCGGCGAGTGCGAGCTCGCGCTCCTCGCGGGCGTGAACGTGATCCGGAGCTTCCGCCTGGCGCGCGCGAAGGGCGTCCACCTCGACCTGCCGCTCGGCGGGCTCGGGACGCCGACTGCGGTGTCGCAGACGCGCCCCGGCCACTCGCCGCGCGAGGCGCGCTACGGGCTCGTGCTCCCCGTCGCCGTGTACCCGCTGTTCGAGAACGCGCTGCGCGCGCGGCGCGGCGAGACTCTGGCGGCGCACCGCACGCGCATGGGGGCGCTGATGGCGCCCTTCACGCGCGTCGCCGCGGCCAACCCGCACGCCTGGTTCCCGCAGGAGCGCAGCGGCGAAGAGCTCGTCCGCGTCGGGCCGGAGAACCGCCTCGTCGCGTTCCCGTACCCGAAGTACCTGAACGCGGTGATCGAGACGGACCAGGCGGCCGCGGTGCTCGTCGCGTCGGCCGGTGCGGCGCGCCGCCTTGGCGTCCCCGCCGCGCGCGACGTCGGCTGGTGGGGCGGCGGCGGCGCCGTCGAGGATCCCTGGTTCGCCACCGAGCGGCCGGATCTCTCGGCGTGTCCGGCGCTGGGCAGCGCGGCGCGCGGCGCGCTCGCCGAGGCCGACGTCGACGTCGCGTCGCTCGCTCACTTCGACCTCTACAGCTGCTTCCCGGTCGCCGTCGAGCTCGCCTGCGAGGCGCTCGGCCTCGCCGAGGACGACACGCGCGGGCTCACGCTCACCGGCGGCCTCCCGTACGCCGGCGGTCCCGGCAACAACTACTGCCTGCACGCGGTGGCGGCCGCAGTCGAGCGCGTGCGCGCGCGCGGCGGGAGCGCGCTCGTCACCGGGAACGGCTGGTACCTCACGAAGCACTCGGCCGCGGTGCTCGGGCCGGGCGCGCGGCCGCTGCGCGCGGCGCCGGGCGGCGCGGCACCGGGCACCGACGCCGCGCGCGCCCCCGCGCCGCCCGTCGAGCTCGTGGAGGAAGCCGCGGGCGCAGCGTCGGTCGAGACGTACACCGTCGTGTACGACCGCGCGGGCGCGCCGACGCAGGGCATCGTCGTCGGCCGGCAGCACGACGGCCGCCGCTTCCTCGCCGAGCTGCCGCCCGATCCCGCGCTGCTCGAGGCCTTCGCGGCGGTCGAGGGGGTGGGGCGCGACGGCAGGGTCGCCGCGCACGACGGGCGCAACCGCTTCGAGCCGCGATGATCCGCTGCGCGCCGCGCGTGGCGCGGGCCGCGCTCGCAGCGACATTGGCGCTCGCCGCGCTCCCGCTCGGGACGTCGGCCCAGCCGCTCGCGGCGCGCACCGTCGAGCTCCCGATCACGCTCGACGAGCCGTTCTTGCGCCGGCAGCTCGCCGCGCGCGTCTTCAGCGCGGACGGCGCGGCGGGCCTGCGCGGGCCCGACCGCTGCAGCGAAGCGCGGCTCGCGCTGCCCGACCTCGCCTTCGCGCCGCCCGGTTCGGTCGAGCTCACCTCGCGCGCCGCCGCGCGCGCGGGCTTCGCCATCGGGTCGCGCTGCCTCGGGCTCGGAGCGCGGTCCGGCGTGCTGACCGTCGTGGAGCAGCCGTGGCTCGAGCCCGGGAGATCGGTCGTGCGCTTCCGCGTCGTCGACTCGCGTCTCGTCCTCGAACGCACGCGGCTGCCGAGCCCGGCGGCGCTCTCGGAATGGATCGGCGCAGCGCTGCGCCCGCAGCTCGAGGCGCTCGCCGTGGATCTCGGGCCCCTGCTGGGCGACCTGCGCGCGCTGCTCCCGCTCTTCGCGTCGGCGCGTGCGGAGGCCGCCGCGGAGCGGCTCGCCGCGTCGCTCGCGCTCGGCGAGATCGGCGTGGTGCCCGAGGGCGTGCGCGTCACGCTGCGCCTCGAGGTAGAAGAGCCGCCGCCGCCCGGC
>DATAGA010000371.1:0-1712 GCA_036257215.1 Myxococcota bacterium | reverse complement strand
GACCGGCCGGCTGCCCCACGAGGGCTCGAGCCTCGCCGAGATGGCGATCCGCCGCGAGAGCGAGCGCCCGCTCTCCCCCAGCTCCTACAACCCGGACGTGCCAGAGACGCTCTCGACCGCCGTCCTGCTGGCGCTACAGGGAGACCCGACGGCGCGGTACTCGTCCGCCCGCGCGCTCGCCGACGGGCTGCGCACCGGGATGGCCGGCCGCGATCCCTCGCGGGCGCTCGACTCCGAGGCGCCGACCACGTGGGGCGTTACCGACTCGACGCGCACCCTTCCGCGCACCGACGAGGAGCCTGCGACGCCCGTCGTCCCCGCGCCGGCGCCGCGCCGCCCGCCGGCGCGCCGCCCGCCGCGGCCGGTGATCCAGCCGGCGTCCCGCCGCGGCCCCTCCACCGGGAGCGCGGTGCGCTGGATCCTGATCCTGCTTCTGCTTGGAATCGTCGTCGCTGTGATCGTCGCCCTCGTCAGCCTCGCCAACAACGCGGGCGACAACATCAGCGTCGACGAGGTCGTTCAGCAGGAGGTCCAGGACCAAGTCACCCGGCTCGAGGAGTTCATCCAGGAGAACACGGCGCCCGAGTGAGCGGAACGCCGCGCCGCTTGGCTCGCCGCCACCTCCCCGCGCACTCGAGCTACCGCGCCCGCGCTTCCCAGGGCGCCGCACCACCCAGCAATGCCCGCGCGTACGGCTCGTAGGCGCCCGCCGCGATCGCCTCGCGCGCCTCGGCGACGAGGCGCTCGACGAAGGTGAGGTTGTGGACCGCCATCAGCCGCGCGCCGGTGAGCTCCTCGGCGCGCGACAGGTAGTGCAGGTAGGCGCGCGTGTGGCCGCGGCAGGTCGGGCACGGGCACCCCTCGACGAGCGGCGTGGTGTCCTCCGCGTACGCCGGCCGGCGGACGTCGAAGCGGAAGCGCTGGCCGGGCAGCGGGGCGAGCGCCATCCCGTGGCGCGCGAGCCGCGTCGGCACAGCGCAGTCGAACACGTCGATCCCGCGCCGGATCCCCTCCACCAGGTCGTCGGGCTCGCCGATCCCGAGCAGGTGCTTGGGGGCGCCGGCGGGCAGGTGCGGCAGCGTCATGTCGAGCACCCCATACATCTCGGGCTTGTCGCGCCCCAGCGTGCCGCCGATCGCGAGCCCGTCGACCGCGGCGTCGGCGACGCGCTGCGCCGACTCGCGGCGCAGGTCCTCGTGCACCCCGCCCTGGACGATCCCGAACACCGCCTGGCGCGGCGGGCCGGAGCGCTGGTGCCACTCGAGGCAGCGCTCGAGCCAGCGGTGGGTGCGCTCGGTCGAGCGCGCCGTGTACTCGCGGTCGGCGTGGTAGGGCGTGCACTCGTCGAGCACGAGCGCGATGTCGGAGCCGAGCGCCGCCTGCACGCCCATCGACTCGTCGGGGCCGAGGAAGTGCTCGGTGCCGTCGACGTAGGAGCGGAAGCGGACCCCGTCCTCGGTGACCTCGAGCACCCTGCCGTCGCTCTCGCGCTGCCCGCGCCGCCCCTTGATCTCGTCGGCGACCGTGCCGTGGGCGAGCGAGAAGATCTGGAACCCGCCCGAGTCGGTGATGATCGCGCGGCGCCAGCCCATGAACTCGTGCAGGCCTCCGAGCGCCGCGATCCGGTCCGGACCCGGCGCGAGCAGGAGATGGAACGTGTTCCCGAGCACGAGCTCGTAGCCGAGCGACTCGACCTCCGGCGCGTCGAGCGA
>DATAGA010000361.1:0-6821 GCA_036257215.1 Myxococcota bacterium | reverse complement strand
GGCTCCGGGGCCGGGCGGCCGATACCGGGGTCGTGAGGCAGGAGGCGGGCAAAGCCTCGGCGGCCCGAGCGGGCGCGCCGGTGACCGGCGAGCGGGCGGACGAGCCCGCGACGCTCGACCGCGCGGCGGTGGAGATCGCGGACGAGTTCGCGCGCGTCGGCGCGGCGGGCGTGCTCGCAGTGGACACGTCGTCGCTCGCGGCCATCGCACGCCGCTACGGCGCGGCCCCGCACCGCGAGGTCGTCGAACGCCTCGCCGCGTTCGTGCGCGACAAGGTCGCGCCGCAGCTCGTCGGCGCGGATCGCCTCTGCCTCGGCGAGCTCGGCCGCGACGAGGTGCTCGTCGTCTTCCTGCGCGACCGCCACGACGCGACGTTCTTCCGCGAGACGCTCCCCGCGCTCGCTCGCGAGCTCGGCGCGCTGCTCGCCTCCCAGGGCGCGCGGCTCGCCTACCCGTACGCCGGGGACGCGCCCGAGCTGCCGGCCGGGGTCGCGCCTGTGCTCTTCGATCCGACGCTGCGGCCGGGGACGCTCCTGCGGCGTGGGCGCGACCTCGCGCTCGAAGCGTCGGCGCTGCAGGCGCGCGTCGCGGCCGCGACGCGGCGCGAGCGCTTCCTCTCGCTGCTCTTCTCCGAGGAGGTGCGTATCGTGTTCGAGCCCATCGTGCGGCTCGAGAACCGTCAGGTGCTGGGCTTCGAGGCGCTCGTGCGCGGCATGCCGGGTAGCGAGTTCTCGGTGCCCGCCCAGCTCTTCGCGGCGGCCGCCGAGTGCGAGGCGTCGTTCGAGCTCGACGCGCTGTGCCGGCGCACGGCGCTCCGCGCGGCCGATCGCCTGCCCAAGGGCGCGAAGCTCTTCCTCAACTGCCTGCCGAGCGCCATCCACGACCCCTCGCTCCAGGACACGGCGCTGCGCGACCTCCTCGCGCGCCACCGCCTGCGCCCGAGCGACGTCGTCTTCGAGATCTCCGAACGCGAGTCCATCGAGAATTTCGCGGTGTTCCGCGAGGTGTGCGACCGCTACTCCGCGCAGGGGTTCCAGATCGCGCTCGACGACGTGGGCGCCGGCTACTCGAGCCTCGAAGCGGTGACCGAGCTCGCCCCGGACTATCTGAAGGTCGACATGTCGTTCGTCCGCGGAATCGACGGCGATCCGGCGCGGCAGGAGATCCTGAAGGCACTGACGCAGGTCGCCTGGCGCATCGACGCGCGCATCGTGGCGGAGGGCATCGAGACCGAGGCGGAGCTGCGCACGCTGCGCGGCCTCGCCGTCTCGTACGGCCAGGGCTACCTGATCGGCCGCGCGTCGGAGCTGGGGCCGGTCGGATAGACTCGGCCGATGGCCGAGCGCCCCGCGCCGCCCGACGACATCGCGCCGGAGCGGTTCTTCACGGAGTGGGTGCCTGCGGTCGTCGCCGCCGACCCCGATCGGCGCGCGCGCCTCGGCTCCGCCGACCATGTGCTGCTCTTCGAGCTCGAAGGCGAGGGCGGCGGGCTGTTCCACCTGCACCTCAACGGAGGCAGCGTCACGGGCCACGCCGGCGCGCCCGAACACGCCGATCTGCGCGTCCGCCTCGACGTCCCCACCTGGCGCCAGCTCAACAGCGGCGCGCTCTCGGCACCGGAGGCGTTCCTGCGCCGCCGGGTCCGCCTCGAAGGCAACCTGGCGCTCGCGCTCAAGCTGCATCTCATCATCGGGTGAGCCGCGACTCAGCCCCGCGGCCGGCGTTTCGGATGCGCCTTCTTCGCGTCGCGGCGGGCGGCGAAGAGGCGTTTCTCGTGGGCGCGGCGCAGCTTCTGCGCGAGCTTGTCGAGCAGGCGGTCGGCCGCGAGGCCCAGCTCGGCGCCGGTCGCGGCGGTGGCGACGTCCGTCGCGCGGCCCGTGACGTGGGCGTGGGCGCTGAAGCCCGCGCCGTCCGGGGCGAGCGTGACTTCGATGTGGGTCGGCTCCGGGAACTCCTCCGCCAGCACGCGCAGCCGCTTCGCGACCTGCTCGCGCACCTCCTCGTCTGCGTCCAGGTCCTTGAAGCTGATCGCCACCACCGGTTCGGCCATCGATTCCTCCGCGGGCTTCTACGGCGGAAGCGGACGGGAATCGAACCCGCCGGGACCGCGTCGCCGCGGTCCCCACCGGATTTGAAGTCCGGGCGAGGCACCAGCGCTCGAAACGCTTCCACCGCGAGTCTAGCGGGGCCGCGGGCGGAGCCCGCGGTCCCCGGCGTCTGGATCCGACGACGAGAATTCTCGCGACGCAGTCCTCGATCGCGCTCGTAGTGCAGGACTTCGCGCGATCTGCGGCTACTCTGTGAGCGCGTGACGGAGTACACACTCCCCGAGGTCGCGCGGATCTTCCAGCTCTCCCCGGCGCGCCTTCGCTACTGGCAGCGCACGGCCCTGATCCCCGTGTCGGACGACGGGGGTCAACCGGTGTTTGGCTTCCGCGATCTCGTGTGCATCCGCACGGTGAAGGCGCTGCTCGAGAGCGGCGTGCCGGTCCGGCGCATCCGGCGCAGCGTCGCGAACCTGCGCGAGCGCATCCCGGAGCTCGAGCGGCCGCTCGACTCGCTGCGCGTGTGGCTCGACGGCTCGGACCGCGTCGTCGTGCGCCACGAGGGCGCGCTGATGCAGCCCGACGGGCAGCTCGTGCTCGACCTCGCGCTCGCCCCGCCCGAGGCCGAGGACGTGCGCGCGCTGCGGCCCGGTCCCGAGCTGGGCGGGTCCGACGACCCCGGCTCGGCGCTCGACTGGTTCGAGCTCGGCTGCCAACTCGAGGCCGAGCCGGGCCGCGAGGACCAGGCGCGCGCGGCCTACGAGCGCGCCGTCCGCGCGGATCCGGACTTCGCCGACGCCCATTGCAACCTCGGCGCCCTGCACCAGAACCGCGGCGAGCGCGACGCCGCGCGCGTCTGCTACGAGCGCGCGCTCGCCGCCGACGCGTCCCACGTCGAGGCGCGTTTCAACCTGGCCGGCATGCTGGAGGAGGGCGGGCGCGACGAGGCCGCGCTCGTCCACTACCGAACGGCCGCGCGCACCGATCCGACCTTCCCCGACGTGCAGCTGAACCTCGCGCTCCTGTACGAGCGCATCGGGCTCCCGCGCCGCGCGCGGGAACACTGGCGGCGCTATCTCGGGCTCAAGCCCGAGGGCACCTGGGCGGAGCTGGCGCGACGCCGGCTCGACGAGTAGGCGAAGCTGCGCCGGTCGATCACCTGGCCCTCGAGCGTCGCCTCGACGCGCCAGACGCCGAAGCGCTCGCGCAGCGGCCCGTCCAGCGCGAGGCGCGCCGCGACGTGGTGCTTCGCGAGCGACTCGACGGCGCCCTCGTGCACGCGGGCGCCGCTCGGGTCGAGCCAGCGCACGCGCACGCGGGAGCGCAGCGCGTCGTAGCGCGGGTCGAGCCGCGCCCACCAGGCGACCGCGTCGTCGCCCAGGGCGAACTCCTCGCGCGCGGCGCCGGCGACGGTCTCGGCGCCCTCGGCGTCGCGCCCGTCGGCGAGGCCCGCCGCCGTGACGGGGGGGTAGGCCAGCGTCTGGAGCGCGAGCTGCGCCCGGCGCTGGAAGCTCCCTCCCGCGGCGAAGCGGCGCTCGGCCTGCTCGAAGTAGTAGGCGGCGTCGTGCCGTTCGCCGAGCTGCTGGTACGCGGCGCCGAGCTTGAAGTAGGCGAGCGCGACGCTGGGATCGAGCGCGACCGCGCGCCGCCAGGCGGCGATCGCCTCGCGCGTGCGCCCCGACTCCTCGAGCAGCTCGCCGGCGCGGAACGGGACGCGGGGGTCGCGCGGCTCCGCGCCCTCGGCCTCGCGCACGAGCGCGAGCGCCTCGTCGCGGCGGCCCGCCTTGGCGGCGGCGTCGGCCTGCGCGAGCAGCGGGTCGGTGCGCGCGCGCTCGTACGGCGCGGCGTCGAGGAAGCTCGTGCGGCCGCTCGCAACCAGCATGCCGAGCCGGGCCTGCGCGTCGCGGAAGTCCGCCTCGAGCGAGGCGTCGGGCGTCGCGCCCACGTGCAGCGCGGCGGCGCGCTGGCGCACGGCGTCGATGCGCTGCTCCACGTCCGGGTGGCTGTAGAGGTAGGGCGGAATGTGGATCCCGCCGGGAAGCTCCGCGACGACGATGCGCTGGAAGAAGCGCGCCATGCCGGCGGGCTGGAAGCCCGCGCGCGCCATGAACACGGAGCCGAGCTCGTCGGCTTCGCGCTCGAACTCGCGGGTGTACTTGAGCTGGAGCGCGACGTTCGCCCCCTCGGCGGCCGCGGCGAAGCCGCCCTCGCCGGTCGCGACCGCCGCGGCGAGGCCGGCGGCGCGCGTGAGCAGCGACGGCCAGAACGCCTGCTCCGTGCCGCGCGCGTAGTGGCGCCCCTTCACGTGCGCGATCTCGTGGCCGACGACGCCCGCCAGCTCGTCGAGGCTGCCCGCCTCGAGGATCGTCGCGCTGTGGAGGTAGATGTAGCCGCCGGGGAGCGCGAAGGCGTTGAGCGTCGAGTTCGGGATCACGCGGAAGCGGTAGATGAACGGCTGCGGCTCGATGGTCGCGACGATGCGCTGGCCGAGGTCGTTGGCGAAGCCGAGCACGACCGGGTCGTCGATCAGGGGCAGCTGCGCGCGGATCGCCTCGTCGACCTGCGCGCCGAGCGAGCGCTCGTCGTCCTCCGACACGCGCGCGATGGCGCCGAGGTCGAGCCGGCGCCCGCCCCGGCCGTCGCCGGCGCAGGCCGCGGCGAGGGCGGCCGCGATCAGGACGAGGCGGGCGGTTCGTCGGGCTGCCATCGCAGCACCGGGCGCCGCGCGGCGCGCGTCTCGTCGAGGCGCGCGTGGCGGGTGCGGTGGGGGGCCGAACGCACGAGCTCGGGATCCGAGCGCGCCTCCTCCTCGATGGCCATCAGCGCCGCCGCGAAGCGGTCGAGCTCCTCCGGCGTCTCGCTCTCGGTCGGCTCGATCATGAGGGCGCCGTGCACCACGAGCGGGAAGTAGATGGTGGGGGGGTGGTAGCCGTAGTCGATGAGCCGCTTGGCGACGTCGATGGTGGTGACGCCCGTGTCGGCCAGCCCGCGGTCGGAGATCACGCACTCGTGCATCACGGGTTGGTCGAAGGGCACGTGCCAGGTCGAGCGCAGCCGCGCGAGCAGGTAGTTCGCGTTCAGCACCGCCATCTCCGAGCAGCGGCGCAGGCCGTCCGCGCCGAGCGAGCGGATGTACGCGTACGCGCGCACGAGCATGCCGACGTTGCCGTGGCTCGCGTGCAGCCGGCCGATCGAGTGGGGCAGGTCGTCGACGAGCCCGTAGCGGCCGTCGCGCTCGCGCACGACGGGAACGGGGAGGAACGGCGCGAGCGCGGCCTTCACACCCACGGGGCCCGCGCCGGGGCCGCCGCCGCCGTGGGGGGTCGAGAAGGTCTTGTGCAGGTTGAAGTGCATGACGTCGATGCCCTGGTCGCCCGGGCGCGTGACGCCGAGCATCGCGTTCAGGTTGGCGCCGTCGCCGTACACGAGGCCGCCCTTCGCGTGGACCACCTCGCAGACCGCGGCGATCTCGCGTTCGAAGATCCCGAGCGTGTTCGGGTTCGTCACCATCAGGGCCGCGACCTGCTCGTCCATGGCGGCGGCGACCGTCGCGGGGTGCAGCCGGCCGTCGTCGCCCGCGGGCACGGGCACGATCTCGTAGCCGTTCAGCGCCGCGCTCGCGGGATTCGTGCCGTGGGCCGACTCCGGGACGAGCACCTTGCGCCGGCGCTCGCCCCGCTGCTCGTGCCACGCGCGGATCATCATGATCCCCGCCAGCTCGCCCTGCGCGCCCGCCGCCGGCTGGAGCGAGACGGCGTCCATGCCGCTGATCTCCGCCAGCGCGCGCTCGAGCCGGTGCATGAGGGCGAGCAGCCCCTGCACCGAGGGCGCCGGCTGGAGCGGGTGGACCAGCGCGAAGCCCGGGAAGCGCGCGGCGCGCTCGTTCAGCTTGGGGTTGTACTTCATGGTGCAGGAGCCGAGCGGGTAGAGCCCGAGGTCGACCGCGGCGTTCCAGGTGGAGAGCCGCGTGAAGTGGCGCACCACCTCGACCTCGGAGAGCTCGGGCAGCCCCGGCACGTCGTCGCGCAGCGCACCCGGCAGCTCGCGCGCGAGGTCGACCTCGGGCACGTCCAGCACCGGGAGCTGCGCGCCGACGCGGCCCGGCCGGCTGCGCTCGAAGAGCAGCGGCTCCTCCCAGGCGAGCCCGCGCGTCGCGTTGGCGACGGCGTCGGGACGGCTCGGCGCGGGGCGCTCGTCGCTCACGCCGCGAGCACCTCCGCGAGGCGGTCGATCTGCGCGCGCGTCGAGAGCTCCGTCGTGCAGACGAGGAGCGCGTCGCCGAGCTCCGGCGCGAACCGCGCGAGCTCGAGCCCGGCGACGATTCCGGCGTCGCGCGCGCGCGCGAGCGCCGGCCCGGCGCCCGCGCGCGGCACCACCGGGAGCTCGTGGAAGAAGGGCGCCGCGAGCGGGAGGCGCAGGCCGGCCGCGGCGAAGCGGGCGCGCGCGTAGCGGGCCTTCGCGACGTTGATCTCGGCGAGCCGGCGCAGCCCGCGGCGGCCGAGCAGGGCGAGGTAGATCGTCGCCATCAGGAGGCAAAGCCCCTGGTTCGTGCAGATGTTCGACGTCGCGCGCTCGCGCCGGATGTGCTGCTCGCGCGTCGAGAGCGTGAGGACGAACCCGCGCTTCCCGCGCGCATCCTCGGTCGCGCCGACGAGCCGCCCGGGCAGCTGGCGCACGTGCTTCGCCCGCGAGGCGAGGAAGCCGAGGTGCGGGCCGCCGAAGCCCATCGGGACCCCGAAGCTCTGCGCCTCGCCGCAGGCGATGTCGGCGCCGGCG
>DATAGA010000318.1:0-2387 GCA_036257215.1 Myxococcota bacterium | reverse complement strand
CGCATCACGGCGAGCGTCGACGCGCACTGGAGCGCGAACACGAAGAAGACGAGGAGCGCGGCGACCGTCGCGGGGGTGAACACGAGCTCCCCCGTGCGCGGGTCCCGGTCGGCGCGCAGCGCGTCGCGCAGCGAGCCGGCGTCGTCACCGGAGATCGCGTAGATCTGCGCCAGCGTCGCGACGATGACCTCGCGCGCCGCGAGGCTCGCGACGAGGCCGACGCCGATCTTCCAGTCGAAGCCGAGCGGCGCGAGAACGGGCTCGATGGCGTGGCCGAGGCGCCCGGCCGCGCTCTGCTCGACGGCGGCCCGCGCGGCGGCGGCGGGCTCGACGCCGGGCGCCGGCTCGCTGCGCGGGAAGCTGAGCAGCGCCCACAGCACGACGGAGACGACGAGGATGATGGTGCCGGCCCGCCGCAGGAAGGCGCGCGCGGCGCCGGTCACCTGGTGGAGCCAGAGCCGCAGCGGCGGCACGCGATAGGGCGGCAGCTCGAGGTAGAACGGCAGGCCTTCGCCCGGCACGAGCGTCCGTTTCAGCAGCGCCGCCGCCCCGACGGCGGCGAGCGCGCCGAGCAGGTAGAGCGCCAGGAGCGCGAGGCCCTGGAGACCGATCGGTCCGAGCACCGCGCGCGCCGGCACGAACGCCCCGATGAGGAGCGCGTACACGGGGAGGCGTGCGGAGCAGGTCATCAGCGGGGCGACCAGGATCGTGACGAGGCGGTTGCGCGGCGAAGGGATCGTGCGCGTCGCCATGATGCCCGGCACCGCGCAGGCGTACGACGAGAGCAGCGCCACGAACGCGCGGCCCTCGAGCCCGATGCGGCCCATCGCGCGGTCGACCACGAAGGCGGCGCGCGCCATGTAGCCCACGTCCTCGAGCAGGTAGAGCACGCCGAAGAGGATCAGGATCTGGGGTAGGAAGACGACGACGGACCCGACGCCCGCGAGGAGTCCGTCGGCCAGGAAGTCGGCCAGCACGCCGGCCGGGAGCGCGGTGCGCACCGCGGACTGCGCGCCGCCGATCGACGCGTCGATCGCGTTCATCGCGGGCTCGGCCCAGGCGAAGATCAGCTGGAAGAAGAGCACCATCACCGCCGCGAAGAGCAGCGAGCCCCAGAGCGGGTGCAGCACGACCGCGTCGATGCGCTCCGTGCGGCGGTCGCCCGCCGGCGGCGCGAGCAGCGCGCGCGCCGTCACGGAGTCGACCCAGCCCGCGCGCGCCTCGACCTCCGCCGGCGGCGGCACCACCGGGCGGCTCCACGTCTCCGGCCGACCGAGCAGACGGCGCAGATCGGCGAGCCCGACGCCGCGGTGGCCGACCACCCCGACGACGGGGACGCCGAGGGCCGCGGAGAGCCGCTCGAGGTCGAGCCTCCCGCCGCGCGCGTGCAGCTCGTCGACCATGGTGACGACGAGGCACGCCGGGAGCCCGAGGCGCAGCACCTGGCCGACGAAGAGCAGGGAGCGCGGCAGCGAGCAGGCGTCGGCCGTGACGACGAGGGCGTCCGGCGGCGCGACGCCCGGCACGGCGCCGGCCACGACGCGCGCGACGACGGCCTCGTCGGGGCTGATCGGCTCGAGGCTATAGGTGCCGGGCAGGTCGATCACGACGACGCGGCGGCCCTCGACCTCGGCCTCGCCCTCCCGCCGCTCCACCGTGACGCCCGGGTAGTTCCCCACCTTCGCGCGCAGCCCGGTGAGCGCGTTGAAGAGCGTCGTCTTCCCCGAGTTGGGCGAGCCGAGGAGGCCCAGGCGCAGGAGGCGCCCGGCGGCGCTCGCGCCGAGCGGGCCGCCGGCGAACGAGTCGGCGGCGAGCGCCTGGGTCAAGGCCCGCCGGTGCGAGCGGCGGGCTCGCTCCCTCGCGTCCGCGGAGCCGGCGCGTCCCGGCCGTCCAGCGGGCGTACGAGCACGCGGACGGCCTCGCTGCGGCGGAGGCACAGCTGCGTGCCGCGCAGCTCGTAGACAGTCGGGTCGCCGAGCGGCGCCCGGCGCAGGACGCGCACCCGGGTACCGGGCACGAAGCCGAGGTCCAGCAGGCGCCGGCTCACCGGGGAGCCGGGCTCGACGTGCTCGACCACGCCGGCGGCGTCGATCGGGAGGGTCGCGAGCGAGAGGGGCGGGGCAGCCGGGGCGTCCAGGCGGGCTCCGATCCGGTCAGGTGCGATTGAAAACGAATTTCAATTGCGCAACGTACCCCGCGACGCCGTCCCGTGTCAATGAGAACGCGTTCGCAATCTCGACCCGCTCCGGAGCGCGGAGCCGCTATTCCAGCTCGGTGCGGAGCTGGCGGGAGAGGAGGGCGAAGCCCACCTCCTTGGGGCCGACGCGGCCGTCGAGGACGTCGCGCACGGCGTCGGCGATCGGCATCTCGACGCCGAGCCGGGCCGC
>DATAGA010000289.1:0-8760 GCA_036257215.1 Myxococcota bacterium | reverse complement strand
GAGCGGGACGCCAGGGGCCGCGCGCGTCTCGACCGTCACGACGCGCGACTCCCGCGCGCAAGCGCGCCGGCGGGCCGCGCCGCGAGCGCCGCGTCGGCCACGCGCAGCGCGTTCGCCTGCACGGTGACCTGGGGGTTCACGCCCGTGTTGCCGGGAAGGCCCGACGCATCGCTCACGTAGAGGCCGCGGACGCCGCGCACGGCGCCGCTCGGGTCGCAGGGACCGCTTTGGGCGTCGGGGGCCATCACCGCACCGCCGAAGAGGTGCACCGCGTAGAGCAGCGTGAGCGAGCGCGGGCTCACCTCCCAGTCGGCGAGGCCGGCGAGGTCGCTCTCGCGCAGGATCGGCGGCGCGTCGTGCAGCGGGAGCCAGACCTCGAGCGCGCCGGCCGCGAGATACGCGCGCGCGATCGCCGCCATGCCCTCGCGCAGGCGCCAGAGGTCGTCCACGAACGGCTCGTACTCGATGCGCGCCGCGCCGTCGCGGCCGAGCACCGTCGTCCCGCGAGCGCGGTCGCGCAGCACGACGAGCGCGCGCGCGAGGTAGGGGAGCGCCGCCATTCGCCGCGCGTGCGCGTCGCCGAAGCCCGGCAGCGCCCCCGCGGTCGTGACGGCGTCGACGGTGACGTTCTCGAGCATGAAGCCGGGTCCGCCGTGGCCGTTCACGTCGCTGAACTGGCTCACGGCGTACGCCATCGTCGGGCCGTAGTAGCCGTGCACGGGCTCGGGGAAGCGCGCCGTGACGTGCACGCTCGAGTGGAGCTGCACGCCGCCGCCCGCGGCGACGCCGCTGCGCAGCAGGATCGCCGGCGTCGCGAGCACACCCGCGGCGAGGACGACGAGCGGGGCGTCGACCGCGAGCGGCGTCTCCGGCGCCGCGCCGATCGGGTCGACGCGCACGGCGTCGACTCCGACGGCGCCGCCGGCTTCGACGCGGACGCGCTCGACCCGGACGCCGGGCAGCACGCGCGCCCCTGCGCGCTCGGCGCGCGGAATCCACGTGAGCAGCGCCGACTGCTTCGCACCCGTGGGGCAGCCGAGGTTGCAGAGGCCGAGGTTCGCGCAGCCGCGCACGTTGCGCGCCATGGGCCCCGCGCGCCAACCAAGACGCGCGGCGCCGCGCTCGAGCTGCCAGGCGTTGCGGTTCAGGTGCGCGCGGTCGGTAGGCGCGGCGCCGATCGTCTCCCAGACGCGCTCGACGTAGGGCGCGAAGGCGGCCTGCGAGAGCTCGGCGCCGAGCGCGCGCGCCCAGGCGTCGAGGATCTCGGGCGGCGGCCGCCAGCACAGCGCGTCGTTCACGACCGTCGAGCCGCCGACGCAGCGGCCGGCGTAGAGCTCCATGCCGCTCCCGGCCGCGTTCGCCGCGGTCATGAGGCGCGCGAGCATGTCCTGCGGCTCGCCGGTGAAGTCGCTCGTCTCGAGCCGCGGTCCCGCCTCGAGCACGACGACGTCGAGCCCGGCCTCGGCGAGCGCGCACGCCGCCGGTGCGCCGCCGGCGCCGCTCCCCACCACCACGGCGTCCGCGCGCAGCCGTTCCACGCGAGCCTCCGAGTAGAAGGACTACACCCGCTAGACTCGCCGCGCCATGCTGCGCCTCGCCGCCGCCACCCACCCGGCCTGGGGCCGCTTCGCGGCCGCGCACCTCGACGCCGTCCTGCTCGACCACGCGCATTGCGAGAAAAAGGCCGCGGGCACCGCGGTCGGGCTCCTGTTCCGCTATCCGCACCGCAGCGAGCTGCAGGCCCCGCTCGCGGCCCTCGCGCGCGAGGAGCTCGGCCACTTCGAGGCGGTGCTCGCGCAGCTCGCGCGGCGCGGCCTGCGCTTCGCCCCGCAGAGCCCGGCGCCCTACGCGGGGCTCCTCCACCGCTCGGTGCGCCGCGAGGACCCGGCACGCGAGCTCGATCTCCTGCTGTGTGCCGCGGCCATCGAGGCGCGCAGCTGCGAGCGCCTTACGCTCCTCGCCGACGCCGTCGACGACGCGCCGCTGCGCGAGCTCCTGCGCGGCCTCCTCGCCGCAGAGGCGCGCCATCACCGGCTCTACGTCGAGCTCGCCGAAGCGCTGCACCCGCGCGCCACCGTACGCGCGCGGCTCGACGAGGTGCTCGCGCGCGAGGCCGAGGCGATCGCCGCTGCGCCGCCGGCGCTTCCGCGCCTCCACGCTGGACCCCTCGACGCGAGCTGACCGAGCGAAGGAGCCGCGCCGCGCGCTTGACGCCCGCGCGCTTCGCCGGAACACTCGCGCTTCCGCGACGGAGGCCAGGCGCGACGGCCGTGCGTGCCCCGCGCACGGAGGAGCCATGGAGATCGCGACGGAGCGCGTGCAGATCCCGCTCGCCGGCGGCGGCAAGATGGCGGGCTACCTCGCGCGGCCGACGGGCGCCGGCCCCTGGCCCGGCGTGCTCGTCTACATGGAGATCTTCGGCATCAACTCGCACATCCGCGCCGTGACCGAGCGCATCGCGCGCGAGGGCTACGTCGCGCTCGCGCCGGACTACTTCCACCGCACCGGACCGGGGCTCGACCTCGGCTACGACGACGCGGGCATGCAGGAGGGCATGAAGCACCTCATGCGCCTCACCGCCGACGGCATGGTGTCCGACGCCCGCGACGCGCTCGCCTTCCTGCGCGCCCGTCCGGAGGTCGGCCGCCGGAAGATCGGCGCCATCGGCTTCTGCATCGGCGGCCACATGACCTACCTGACCGCGTGTACCACCGACGTCGCCGCGGCGGCGAGCTTCTACGGCGGCGGCATCGCCGGACCGCAGGGTCCGGGCGGCGGGCCTTCGACCGTGTCGCGCACCCCCGGCGTCCAGGGCCGCGTGCTCGCGCTCTTCGGCGCCCGCGACGCCATGATCCCGAAGGACCAGGTCGACCGGATCCGCGGCGCGCTCGAGGCGCAGGGCGGCCGCCACGAGGTCGTGGTCTACCGCGAGGCCGACCACGGCTTCTTCTGCGACCAGCGCGCCACCTACCACGCCGAGTCCGCCCGCGACGCCTGGGAGCGCGTGAAGCGCCTCTTCGCGGAGGCGCTGCAGCGCTAGGGGTCCCCAAGTGCGCTTCGGCGGCGGCTACGACGCCGGCAGCGTGCGCCCGCGACGCCGCTCCTCTTCCAGCGAGAAGCGGATCGGCACCTCGAGCCGGCCGAGGACGCGAGGGAGCTGGCCCGCGTCGCGGGCGCAGCGCTCCGCCGCCGCGTCGAGCACCGGGTAGCCCGAGGACGCCGCCGTCCGCACGTCGCGCGCGCGGCCGTCGGGCCCGATCACGAACTCGATGCGCGAGGTGCCCTCGAGGCCGCGCTTGCGCGCGAGCGGCGGGTAGACGAGCGCCGCCTGCAGACGCGCGCGGATCTCCTCGAGCCGCTGCGCGACGCTCGGCCCGGCGGGCACGCCGTCGACGCCGAGCACCGACGCGCCTTCCGCGTACGGGTTCGGCGGCTCCGGCGCAGCCGCGGCCGGCGCGAGGAGCGCGAGCCCGGCGAGGAGCGCCGCTCGGACGCGCCGCGCCCTCACAGCCGCAGCTCCACGCGCGCCCCGACGAGGTAGTGGCGCTCGGGCGCCGGATAGAAGGCCACGCGCGGCGAGAAGAGGCTCACGCCGCCGAACTCCTCGTACTCGCGCCCCGTCACGTTGTACGCCGTCGCGTCGAGAAGGAGGCTCAGGTGCTCTCCGAGTTCGTGGCGCCAACCCACGCGCACGTCGTACGTGGCGAAGCGCGGCAGCTTGTCGAGCGAGTTCGTCACGTCGTTGGCGATGAAGCGCGAGCCCACGTAGTTCGCGTTCACCCCGACCTCGAAGCCGTAGGGCAGGGTGACGATGGCTCCGGCGGTGCCGCGGTGGCGCGGTGTGATCGGGAGCCGGAAGCCGTCGAGCCCGGTCAGCGAGTCGTGCTGGAACTTCACGTCGTCGAGGGTGTAGCTGCCGTAGAGCTCGAGCCAGTCGGTCGGGCGCACGCTGGCCCAGAGCTCGAGCCCGCGGTGGCGGACGCGGTCGATGTTCACGTTCACCCCGAAGACCCCCGGAATCAGCGGGTTCGGCGCGAGCGGGTCGAGGAAGATCTCGTCCTCCACGTCCATGTGGTAGACCGCTGCGTTGAGGCTCACGCGCTCGGTGCGCACCTTGAGCCCGGTCTCGTACGTGTCGGAGGTCTGCGGCACGAGCCCGGGCGAGAAGCCGAAGACGCCGAACGCCTCGTCGAAGTTCGGGAAGCGGAAGCCGCGGGCGTACGAGACGTACAGAGACACCGGCTCGCAGACGCGCCAGGTGAGGGCGCCCTTCGGCGCCCACTCTTCGTGGCGCAACTTGAACCTCGTCTCGAACACGCCCATCGAGACCGGGTCGAAGTCGCGCACGACGCCGCGGTAGTGCGCGCTGTCGCGGCGGACCCCGCCCGAGAGGATCAGGTCGTCGGTCAGGTTCAGCTCGCTCTGGAAGAAGATGCCGTAGATGCGCCGGCGCGAGCGCGTCTCGCGCAGCGACTCGAAGGCCGGGACGAACAGCTCGAACTCGCTGTCGGCGTCGTGGTCCTCCTGCAGGAGGTCGACGCCGAGGATCGAGCGCAGCCGGTGCTCCAGCGGCGCGACGTCGAGCTCGAGCCAGGTGCCGAGGCCGTTCGCGTCCGAGTCGAGGTCGAGGCTCGAGCGGAAATCCGCAGCAGTGGTGAGGTTCCGGTCGTCGCGGCGGCGGTGCCAGCCGTCGAGACGGAGGGTGAGGTACTCCGTCAAGGCCACGTCGCCGTAGACGTTGCCGTAGCGCTCGCGCACGTGGTCGAAGTCGTCGTCGCTTCCCGGCGCGGCCTGGCGCCGGTCGTCCTCGATCTCCTCGGGCGTCAAGGCTCCGGGCCGCTGGCGCACCTGCGAGTCGTAGCCGCCGCGCACGCCGAGCGTGCCGCGCCCGAGCACGTCGACGGAGACGTCCATCTGGCCGCGGTGGTTTCGCAGGTCCGAGCGGTCGCGGTAGCCGTCGGTCGACTCGCCCTCGAGGTACGCGGACGCGCGCACCGGCCCGGAGCCGCCGCCGACCCAGAGGCTGCCGCCGTCGGTGTCGTAGCTGCCAGTACGGCCGCGAAGTACGCCGGTGAGGCCTTCTTCGGCGCGGCGCGTGCGGATGTGGATCACGCCGGCGAGGGCGTTGTCCCCGTAGAGAGCGCTCGCGGGCCCGCGCACGACCTCGATCGACTCGATCGCGTCGAGCGGGATGAACGCCCAGTCCGCCGAGCTGCTCGACGGCTCGTTCACGCGGCGCCCGTCGATCATGACGAGCGTCGACGAGCCGTTGCCCCCGCCGTTGTTGAAGCCGCGGAACTCGACGGTGTAGCCCTCGCGGTTGGTCGTCGTGTTGGTGACGAAGACGCCAGCCTCGCGGCGCAGGAGGTCGGGGACGTCGCGCGCGCCGCTCCTATCGATCGTCTCGCGGTCGAGGACGGTGACGTTGCCCGGCACGTCGAGCACGTCGCGTTCCGAGCGGGCGGCCGAGATGGCCACCTCGGGGACGCGCACGACCGTGGCCGTGGGATCCACGGTGGGCTGCACCTCCTCGCCTTCCTCCGCCGGCTCGGGGCCTGCGGGCGGCTCGTCGTCCGCTCGGCCCGCCGGCGCGGCGTCCTTGCCTTCGCCCGGGGCGGTGGGCGGCGCGCCGGGAGCGGGGTCGGCCTCGGACGGGCGCTCCGGCTCGGGCGCCTCCTGCGCGGGCGGGGTCGGCTCGCCGCGCGCAGGCGGCGAGGCGCCGCCGACGACTAGCGCGGCGGCAAGCGCGGCAAAGAAAAGGAAGGGACGGCGAGCGGGGAGGGAAGGGACGAGTCGGACGAAACGCGCGCACGGCGGCTGCATGCTCTCTCTCCTCGAAGAGCGTGGCAGTTGGCCGCCTGGGCAGGTCTCCTGGCTGACGGGTTTTCGGGGCGAGGCCCCGAACGCTTGCGGCACCTTCCCGGCCCGAGGTCGCTACACCTCGAAGCCAGTGGCTCTCGCCGAAAGCTCCCCGATCACAGTGGCGGGTCCGCGGCCGATTCTCACGGCCTTCCCTTTTCACCCACGTCGGGCACCCGGGCGGTATGTCGGGATCGTGTCTAGCAGGCGAGCGCGCGCGGCGTCAACCACAATCGCCGGGCGCGCCGACGGCGGGGCACGCGCTGTGGTGTCGCGGACGGGAGGCGGTGCTCGGCTCAGCGGAGCTCGGCGCGGAGTGCGGCCACGAGCCGCTCGGCACACGCGGGCCGCGCGTTCTCGCCCATGAGGCCGATGCGCCAGATGCGGCCTGCGAGCTTCCCGAGCCCGCCGCCGACCTCGATGCCGTGGCGCTCGAGCAGCGTGCGCCGGAGCGCGGCCTCGCCCGCGGCTTCCACGGCCGGCGGGAGACGCACCGAGGTGAGCATCGGAAGGCGCACCGCCTCGTCGACGAGCGGCTCGAAGCCGAGCGGCGCGAGCCCCTCGAGCAGCGCGCGCGCCGCGTCGCGGTGCCGCGCGGCGCGCGCCTCCATTCCCTCTTCCTCGACGATGCGCAGGGCCTCGGCGAGCCCGTAGATCGCCGAGATCGGCGCGGTGTGGTGGTAGACGCGCTCTCGGCCGTAGTACGAGGACAGGAGGCCGACGTCGAGATACCAGCTCTGCACCGGCGTGACGCGCGCGCGCACGCGCTCGACCGCGCGCGGGCTGAAGCTCGCGGGGGAGAGCCCGGGCGGCGAGGAGAGGCACTTCTGCGTCGCGCTGTAGGCGGCGTCGACGCCCCAGCGATCGAGCGCGACCGGAAGGCCGCCGAGCGAGGTCACGCAGTCGAGCACGACGTACGCGCCGGCGGCGCGGGCGGCGGCGGCGATTTCCTCGACCGGCTGGAGGACGCCGGTCGACGTCTCGGCGTGCACGAACGCGACGACGGCCGGGCGCACGCGCGCGATCGCCTCGGCCATCGCCTGCGGGTCGAGCGCCGTGCCGGGCTCCGTCTCGACCCGGGTCACGCGCGCGCCGACGCGCGACGCGACCTCGCACATGCGCTCGCCGAACACTCCCGCGACCCCGATCACGGCGTCGTCGCCGCGCTCGAGGAGGTTCGCGAGACACGCCTCCATGCCCGCGCTCCCCGTCGCGGAGAACGGCAGCGTGAGCGGGTTCGCGGTGCCGAAGAGGCGGCGCAGCCGCTCCTGCACCTCGTCGACGAGCGCGAGGAACGCGGGGTCGAGGTGTCCGAGCAGAGGCTGTGCGAGCGCGGCGAGCACGCGCGGGCTCGGGTTCGACGGGCCGGGGCCGAGCAGCAGTCGTTCGGGCAGCGTGCGGGTCGCCATCCGGGCGAGCATAGCTACCCTCGCGCGCGTGAAGCGCTGGCTCCTCCTCGCGCTCGCCCTCGTCGCGCTCGTCCTCGTGCTCGTCGAGTGGAGCGGCCGCGACGCGGGCCGGCCGCCCCTCGACGAGATCGACGCGGGCTCGCGCGAGCAGCTGCGCGACGTTCTGCGGGAGCCGACGCCAGCGGAGCCGGTGGCGCCGTGAACCCGCTCGTGCGCACGCGCGAGGCGTACGGCAAGGAGGAAGAGGTCCGGCTCGCGCCGTACGCGCAGCGCTCACAGCGCTCGCGCGGGCGCGTGCACCCCGAGCCCGAGCACGCCTATCGCACCGCCTTCCAGCGCGACCGCGACCGCATCGTGCACTCGCGCGCCTTCCGTCGCCTCGAGTACAAGACCCAGGTCTTCATCCACCACGAAGGCGACCACTACCGCAACCGCTTGACCCACACGCTCGAGGGAAGCCAGATCGCTCGCACGATCGCGCGCGCACTGCGCGCGAACGAGGACCTCGCCGAGGCCGTCGCGCTCGCCCACGACCTCGGCCACACGCCCTTCGGTCACGCGGGCGAGCGCGTGCTCGACGGTCTGCTCGACGCCGACGGCGGCTTCGACCACAACCGCCAGACGCTGCGCATCGTCGATCTGCTCGAGGACCGCTACCCCGGGTTCCGCGGGCTGAACCTCACCTTCGAGACGCGCGAGGGGATCCTGAAGCACGGCGGCTTCCCGCACCCGGTCCCGCTCCCGCCCGCGACGCCGAGCCCCGGGCTCGAGGCGCAGATCTCCGACGCCTCCGACGAGATCGCGTATCTCAACCACGACCTCGACGACGGCCTGCGCTCGGGGCTCCTGCGCGCCGAGCAGCTCGCGCCGGTCGCGCTCTGGAGCGGCGCGCAGCGGCGCGTGGAGGAGCGCACGCGCGGAGCCGGCGAAGGCGTCGTCCGCGCGCAGACGGTGCGCGCGCTGATCGACGGGCTGGTCACCGACTGGATCGACGCGACGGCACGACGGCTCGAGCGAAGCGGCGCCGAGAGCGCGGATTCCGTGCGCGCGTCGCCGCTGCGCCTCGGCGGTTTCTCGGAGCCCGTCGAGCGCGGCCGCCGCGAGCTCAAGGACTTCCTCTACGAGAACCTCTACCATCACCCCGACGTGGTGCGGATGACCGAGGAGGCGGAGCACGTGATCGGGGCCCTGTTCCGCGCCTACCGCGCGGATCCCGCGCGCCTGCCCGACCACGTGCGCGCCCGCTTCGCCGAGGACGGCGAGGCGCGCGCCATCGCCGACTACGTGGCCGGCATGACCGATCGCTTCGCGCGCGCCGAGGCGCAGCGGCTCGGAGGCCACGATGGCTGAGGCGGGGGCGAGCGGCGTCCAGGTCGCGTTCATCACGGCGCCGGACCCGGAGTGCGCGGCGACGATCGCCCGCGCGCTGGTCGAAGAGCGCCTGGCGGCCTGCGTGAACCTGCTGCCCGGCGTGCGCTCGATCTACCGCTAC
>DATAGA010000277.1:0-2639 GCA_036257215.1 Myxococcota bacterium | reverse complement strand
GCTTCGCGCGATCCGCCACGTCGTGGCCGCGCCGGCGCCGGGCGCCGCCGTACCGGACGGCTGGATCGACTGGGACGCCTGGGTCGGCGCGGAGTCGACCGAGCCGCCGCCGGCGCTCGCGCGCGGCGAGAACGACGTCGTCTCGATCAACTACACGTCCGGCACGACCGCCCGGCCCAAGGGCGTGATGCTCACGCACCGCAACTGCTACCTGAACGCCTACAACCTGATCGCCCACCTCGGCATCCGCCACGACGACGTCGAGCTGTGGACGCTGCCCATGTTCCACTGCAACGGCTGGGGCGGGGTGTACGCCCTGACCGGCATGGGCGGAACGCACGTCGTGCTGCGCGCCGTGGACGGGGCCGAGATCTTCCGACTCATCGAGCGCGAGCGCGTCACGTTCGCGTGCATGGCGCCGGCCGTGCTGCGGACCATCCTCGACTACCCCGACCGCGCCAAGCATCGCATCGAGACGCGGCCGCGGTTCACGGTCGCCGGCGCGCCGCCGCCCGCCGCCTTCATCGAGCGGCTCGAGCGCGAGCTCGGCTTCGAGTTCATCCAGATCTACGGCCTCACGGAGACCGCGCCGCTCCTGACCGTGAACCATCCCGACCACGCCACCGCGGCCGACGACTGGGCGCGTCGCGCTCGCGCCGGCGTGCCCGGGCTCGGGGTCGAGCTGCGGCTGGTCGACGACGAGGGCCGCGACGTGTCGCCGGACGGCATGAGCGTCGGCGAGGTGTGCGCGCGCTCGAACGTCGTGTTCCGCGGCTACTACGAGCAGCCCGAGGAGACCGCGAAGGCGATCCGCGACGGCTGGTTCCACACGGGCGACCTCGGCGTGCGCGACGAGAGCGGGAGCCTGCACCTCGTCGACCGCAAGAAGGACGTCATCATCTCGGGCGGCGAGAACATCAGCTCGCCGGAGATCGAGGACGCGCTCTACCGCCACGCCGGCGTGCTCGAGTGCGCCGTGATCGGGGTCCCGCACGAGAAGTGGGGCGAGACGCCGAAGGCGCTCGTCGTGTTGCGCTCGGGCGCCAAGGCCACGGAGGCGGAGCTGCTCGCGTTCTGTCGCGAGCACCTCGCCCACTTCAAGTGCCCGACGTCGGTGGAGTTCGTGGCGTCCCTCCCCCGCACGGCGACCGGCAAGCTCCAGAAGTTCCTGCTGCGGGAGTCCTACTGGCGCGACCGCGAGCGGCGCGTGGGCTGAGGCGCCGCGACGTGGAGCGGAGCGCGCTCACGGGCACGGGGCTCTGGGTGCCGGCGGCCTCGATCTCGAACGAGGAGCTGGTGGCGTCCCACCGCGCGGCGGTGGCGCGCTGGAACGACGAGCACGCGGGCGAGATCGCCGCGGGGCGCGCGGAGGCCCGCGACCCCTCCAGCGAGGCCTTCATCGTGAAGGCGTCCGGCATCCAGCGCCGCTACGTCGTGGAGAAGGAGGGCGTGCTCGACCCGGCGCGGCTCCGTCCGCACCTGCCGCTGCGCGGCGAGGACCAGCTCTCGGTGCAGGCGGAGATCTGCGCAGCGGCGGCGCGCGAGGCGCTCGCCCGTGCGGGGCGCGAGCCGCGCGACGTCGACGCGGTGATCGTCGCCTGCTCGAACCTGCAGCGCCCCTACCCCGCCGTCGCGATCGAGGTACAGCAGGCCCTCGGGGCGCGCGGCTTCGCCTTCGACCTGAACGTGGCGTGCTCCTCGGCGACCTTCGGGCTCCAGACGGCCGCGAACGCGGTGGCCTGCGGCCACGCGCGCCGGGCGCTGGTGCTGAGCCCGGAGCTCACCTCGGGGCACAACAACTTCGCCCTGCGCGAGTTCCACTTCATCTTCGGCGACGCCTGCACGGCGGCGCTCGTGGAGCCGCTGGCCGACGCGCGCCCCGGGGCGTTCGAGATCGTCTCGACGCGGCTGCAGACGCGCTTCTCGAACCATATCCGCAACGACTTCGGCTTCCTGAACCGCTGCGAGGACGGCGAGCGCGACCCGGCGGAGCTCGTGTTCCGCCAGAACGGCCGCCAGGTGTTCCGCGAGGTGTGTCCGCTCGTCTCCGAGCAGATCCTCGGCCACCTCGCCGACGAAGGTCTCGCGCCCTCGGACTTGCGACGCCTGTGGCTGCACCAGGCCAACCTCGGCATGAACGAGCTCATCGCGCGCACCGTGCTCGGGCGCGACCCGAAGCCCGGCGAGGCGCCCGTCATCCTGGACGAGTTCGCGAACACGAGCTCGGCGGGGTCCGTGATCGCGTTCCACCGCTTCCACGAGGACCTCGCGGCGGGCGACCTCGGCGTCCTCTGCTCGTTCGGAGCCGGCTACTCGATCGGGAGCGTGCTGCTCCGCCGGCTGTAGCCGGGAATGGCGGAACCGGCCCTCCGCGAGGGCGCGGCGCTCCTGCGCGACGCGCGCTTCGCGCGGCTCTTCGCAGCGCGGCTCGTCTCGGCGTTCGGCAGCGGCATGGCGCCGATCGCACTCCCCTTCGCCGTGCTCGACGACCTCGGCGGGACGCCGGGCGACGTCGGGCTCGCGATCGCGACGGGCTCGGCGGTCCAGATCGCGACCCAGCTCTTCGCCGGCGCACTGGCGGACCGCGGCTCGCGCCGGCGCCAGATGGTCGGTGCGGACCTCCTGGCCGCTGCGAGTCA
>DATAGA010000250.1:0-10464 GCA_036257215.1 Myxococcota bacterium | reverse complement strand
GGCGCGAGGGCGGCGTCGCGCGCATGTGCTCGATCGCGGTGATCGAAGGCATCCAGCGCACCGTCTCGATCCCGGTGATGGCGAAGGTGCGGATCGGCCACTTCGTCGAGGCGCGCGTGCTCGAGGCGCTCGGGGTGGACTTCATCGACGAGAGCGAGGTGCTGACCCCCGCGGACGAGGAGCACCACGTCTGGAAGCACGACTTCCGCTCGCCGTTCGTCTGCGGCGCGCGGGACCTCGGCGAGGCGCTGCGCCGGATCGGCGAGGGCGCCGCGATGATCCGCACGAAGGGCGAGGCCGGGAGCGGCAACATCGTCGAGGCGGTGCGCCACCTGCGCAGCGTCACGGGCGAGATGCGCCGGCTCTCGTCGCTGCGGCCGGAGGAGCTGCCGGCGGCTGCCAAGGAGCTGCGCGCGCCGGTCGACCTCGTGCGCAAGGTCGCCGAGACGGGCCGCCTGCCGGTGCCGAACTTCGCGGCCGGAGGCATCGCGACGCCGGCCGACGCCGCGCTGTGCATGGCGCTCGGTGCCGAAGCGGTCTTCGTCGGCTCGGGCATCTTCAAGAGCTCGGATCCGGACCAGCGTGCGCGCGCGGTCGTCCACGCGACGACGCACTGGCGCGAGGCAGGCGAGGTGCTCGCGGCCTCGCGCGGCCTCGGCGAGGCGATGGCCGGGCTCGAGATGGAGCGGCTCGCCGAGCACGAGCGGCTCGCGAACCGAGGCTGGTAGGGCGGCCGTGCGAGAGCGGTGCCCGCGCGTCGGCGTCCTGGCCATCCAGGGCGACGTCGAGGCCCACGCGCGCGCGCTCGCGCGCGCCGGGGCCGACGCGGCGGAGGTCCTGCACGAGAAGGACCTCGACGGGCTCGACGCGCTCGTCCTCCCGGGCGGCGAGAGCACCACGATCGCGAAGGGGCTCGCGCGGCTCGGGCTGTACGAGCCGGTGCGCGCCTTCGCCGCGCAGGGGAGGCCGCTCCTCGGCACCTGCGCGGGCGCGATCCTGCTGGCGCAGCGCGTGGAGAACCATCCCGTCGCGACGCTCGGCCTGCTCGACGCCACCGCCGTGCGCAACGCCTACGGGACGCAGGTGGACTCCTTCGCCGCGCCCGCCGACCCGGTCGGCGACGCCGCGCTCGAGGGTCTGCGCTGCGTGTTCATCCGCGCGCCCCGGCTGCGTGCGCTCGGGCCCGGCGTGGAGGTGCTGCTGCGGGTCGGCGGGGAGCCCGTGCTGGTGCGGCAGGGCTCGCTCCTCGCGGCGACCTTCCACCCCGAGCTCACGGACGACCCGCGCGTGCACGGCCTTCTGCTCGCCGCGGCGGGTCGCGGTGCGCCGCCCGGAGCGCGCTGAGGCAGGCGCAGCCCGAATTGACGGCTCGCGGCGCTTCTGGTCCACTCCGAGCGTCGCGCGCTCGGCGCGCCGTCTTGGGGGGGACGTCCGATGGCCGCATTTCGCCTTCGCACCGCCACGCGCGCGGCGGCGCTCGCGCTCTCGCTGGCTTCGATCCCGTTCGCGGGTCAGGCCGCGCGCCTCCTGGGCTCGGACGGAGGCGGCACCCCCTCCGATCTCTACGTCGTGAACCCGACGACGGGCGCCGTCACCCCGATCGGGCCGATCGGCGTCGGCATCACCGGGCTCGCGGTCCACCCGACGACGCGCGTCCTGTACGGCGTCTCGCCGAGCAACGGCACCGGCAACCGCTCGCTCTACACGATCGACCCGGTGACCGGCACCGGCACCCTCGTGGGTGCGCTCGGCCTCGCGACTGCGTCCGCCGCCGACATCGCGTTCCGCGCGGACGGCGTCCTCTTCGGCTGGTCCGAGGACACGGACGACCTGGTGACGATCGATCTCGGTACGGGGACCGCGACCGTGGTCGCCGACTCCACGCTCGCGACGGCCGGCTCGGGCCTCTCGTTCGACGCCACGGGCGTCCTCTACTTCGCCGGCAACTTCGACGGCCAAGACACCGATCCCGACCTCGTCACGATCGACCCGGTCACCGGGCTCCTCGCGGACCCGATCGGCCCGCTCGGGCCGCTGGCCGACCCGGACGACCGGATCGGCGCGCTCGCCTTCCACCCCGCGACGGGCGTCCTCTTCGGCATCGACAAGACGACCAACAACACGGCGGCTGCGCTCATCACGATCGACGCGGCCACCGCCGCCGTGACGACCCTCGGCCCGACCTCGGTCGGCCTCGACGCGCTCGCCTTCGAGCCCGTCTGCGCCGACGGCGCCGTCGACGCGCCGTGGGAGACGTGCGACGACGGCAACACGGTCGAGTTCGACGGCTGCTCCGCCGGGTGCCAGGAGGAGGTGTGCGGCGACGGCACCCAGCAGCCCGACGAGGCGTGCGACGACGGCAACACCGTCGACCGCGACGGCTGCTCGTCGAGCTGCGAGGTCGAGCTGTGCTTGGCGACGCCCGTCACCGGCTGCGGCGACGCGGGCAAGGCGAGCCTCTCGATCTCCGAGAAGACGGCCGGCAAGGAGAAGCTCAAGGCCTCGCTCTCGAAGCTCGTCGACGGCGCGGCGCAGGCCGACTTCGGCGACCCGGTGGCCGGCGACACGCGCGTGGACGTGTGCCTCTACGACGGAGCCGGCGCGTTCGCCGGCGAGCTCGTCGTCGAGCGCGCCGGCGAGCTGTGCGGGCCGAAACAGAAGCCGTGCTGGAAGGCGGTGAAGACGACGGGCTTCTCGTACGCCGACAAGGACGCGGCCGCCTCGGGCGTCACCAAGCTCGGCCTCAAGGGCGGCGCGCCCGGGAAGGGCAAGCTCCAGGCGCAGGCGGGCAACCAGGGCGGCGAGTTCCCGACCGGGCTCGCCGCCACGCTCCAGGGCGAGACCGCCGCGCGGATCCAGCTCGTCGTCTCGGACGGCGCCTGCTTCGAGGCCCACCTCGGCGAGGTGAAGAAGGCCGACGGCGTGCAGTTCAAGGCGAAGGGCGGACCCGTCCCCGTCGTCGAATAGGCGCCCCGGCCCGCGCCGCACCCTCGGGGAGAGGGTGCGGCGCGGGCCGCCGCGGCTATCCTCCCGCCCCTCGCGCCGACCGTCGGCGCGGGATCCAACCACCTCGGTGGTCGAGCCGCCTTCCCGGACCCGCCCGGGGCGCTCCTCGGCCGCTCGGACGCCGCGCGCGTCCGTCCATGGGGGGCCCATGCTGCGGGAGTTCGAGACCACGTACATCCTCCAGCCGGAGATCACGGAGGAGGGGGCGAAGGCGATCAACCAGCGCCTCGACTCCATCCTCGAGCGCAGCGGCGCGATCCGGCTCCTGCTCGACGACGACGGCAAGCGCCGGCTCGCGTTCGAGATCCACCACTTCCAGAAGGGCCACTACTTCACGCTGCACTACTTCGACGGCGGGAAGGCGGTGCCCGAGATCGAGCGCGCGCTCCGCCTCGACGAGTCGGTGCTGCGCTTCCTCACGGTGCGCGTCGCCGACGAGGTCGGCGACGTCGAAGAGCGCAAGCGCCAGGCCGCCGAGGAGGAGAAGGTGCGCGCCGAGCGCGCCGCGGAGCGCGCCGCGCTCGAGGCGCAGGAGGCGCGCGAGCGGGAGGCCGAGGGCCGCGACCGCGACGACGAGGACCGCGACGAGCGCGACCGGGACCGGGACGACCGCGATCGGGAGCGCGACGACCGCCGCGGGCGCGGGCGCGACGACGATTCGTCCGACGAGGACGAGGAGGAATAGGCGATGGTGGAAGGCGAGGCCGGAGGGTTCGGGCGTCCGCCGCGCGAGGGCGGCGGCGGCTTCCGCCGCGACCGGGACCGCGACCGCGAGCGGGGGCCGATGACGGCCAAGGCGCGCCTGCGCGCGAAGGCGCGGAAGAAGGCGCGCAAGGCGGCCAAGAAGCGGGGCGCCGGCTCGTTCGGGCGCAAGAAGGTGTGTCGCTTCTGCGCCGACCAGGGCGCGAAGATCGAGTACCGCGACCCCAAGGGGCTCCGGTACTTCATGACCGAGACGGGCAAGATGATTCCCTCGCGCATCTCGGGCAACTGCGCGCGCCACCAGCGCCAGGTGGCGATCGCCATCAAGCGCGCGCGCCAGATCGCCCTGATGCCTTACGCGCCCGCCCACGTGTAGCGGCGCGAGGTCCGTCATGGCGAACGTGAAGCTGATCCTGCGGGAAGACGTGCAGGGGCTCGGGCACGCGGGCGACGTCGTCGACGTCAGGCCGGGCTACGCGCGCAACTTCCTCGTCCCCGAGGGCAAGGCGGTGCTCGCGAGCGCGGGCAGGCTGCACGAGGTCGAGCACCTCAAGCGCCAGATCGCGGAGAAGGTCGCCAAGGAGCTCGCCGACCACCGCGCCGTGAAGGACCGCATCGAGAAGCTCGGCGAGGTGACGGTGCCGGCGAAGGCGGGCGAGGAAGGCAAGCTCTTCGGCTCGGTCACCGTCGTCCAGATCGCGGAGCTCATGGCGGCTCGCGGCGTCGAGATCGACCGGCGCCGCATCGACCTGCCCGAGCCGATCAAGACCGTCGGAGACCACGCGGTCACGGTCCGGCTCCATCGCGAGGTGAACGCGACGCTGCGCTTGAAGGTCGTACCCGAGGAGTGATACAACCGACCGGTCGCGACGCGTCGGGGGGTGCGTTGGCGCGAGGCGTGACGAGGCGGGGTCGCAGCGAGGGCCAGGACGGCGCGCCCGTGGGGCGCGTGCCGCCGCACGACCTCGACGCGGAGCGCTCGGTGCTCTCGGCGTTGATGCTCGACAGTCGCGCGTTCCTCGACGTTGCCGAAGAGATCCACCCCGACGACTTCTACCACCCGGCGCACCAGGCGCTCTACCGCGCCATGGTGACGCTGCACGACGAGCGCAAGCCCGTCGACGTGGTGACGCTCTCGGACTACCTCAACGTCCGCAAGCTGCTCGACTCGATCGGGGGCCCAGTCTTCCTCGCCGAGCTCGTCGACTTCGAGGCCACCGCGGCCCACGTCGTGCACCACGCGCGGATCGTGCGCGACAAGGCGGCCAAGCGCCGCCTGCTCCAGGTGGCGACCGCCGTGGTCGAGCGCGTCTACGAGGAGGAGGGCACCGCCGAGGAGCTCCTCGACGTCGCCGAGTCGCGCATCTTCGAGATCAGCCGCGCCGAGAGCCGCTCGCGGTTCACCAGTCTGCACGAGGAGATGACGCCGACCTTCGATCACATCGAGGCGATCATGAGCCGGGCCGGCTCGCTGACCGGCATCCCGACCGGCTACCCGGACCTCGACGAGATGACGGGCGGGCTCCAGAACGGCGAGCTCGTGATCCTCGCGGCCCGTCCGAGCATGGGCAAGACGGCGCTCGCGCTGAACATCGCGCGCAACGCGGCCATGGACCACCAGAAGAAGGTGGCGGTGTTCTCGCTCGAGATGACGACCCGCGCGCTCGTGCTGCGACTGCTCTCCGCCGAGGCGCGCGTCGACTTCTCGATCTTCCGCTCGCGCTACGTCCCGACGCGCGACTACAAGAAGCTCTCCGACGCGGGCACCGGCCTCTCGCACGCCGACATCTGGATCGACGACTCGGGCTCGCTCACGATCCTCGAGATCAAGGCGAAGTGCCGCCGGCTCAAGGCCGACAAGGGCCTCGACCTCGTGATCCTCGACTACCTCCAGCTCGCGCACGCCGACGGCCGGCGCGACCGCAAGGACCTCGAGATCGCCGAGATCAGCCAGGGGCTGAAGGCGCTCGCGAAGGAGCTCGCGATCCCGGTCGTCGCGCTCTCGCAGCTCAACCGCGGCCCCGAGCAGCGCGACCCGGACAAGCGGCGGCCCAACATGGGCGACCTGCGCGAGTCGGGCGCGATCGAGCAGGACGCGGACCTGATCGCCTTCATCTACCGCGACTGCGTCTACAACAAGGACTCCGACCCGCACGACGCAGAGCTGATCATCTCCAAGCAGCGCAACGGGCCGACCGGCACCGTGCACCTGCACTTCGAGGGCCGCTACGCGCGCTTCGAGAGCCGCGGCGGGCCCGAGGTGGCCGTCGCGGCGCCGGCGCAGTTCGTCGGGCCCGCCCCGACGCCCTTCGGCGGCGACCCCGGGCCGCGCGGCGCGCCCGAGCCCGACGACTTCGGCCCGCTCCCGCCGGACGGGGAGCCCGAGTTCTAGGTGTACGCGCCCCGCAAGCCGCGCGCTCTCGGCCCGGGTGCCACCCTCGGCATCGCGGCGCCCGCCTCGCCCATCGACGAGGCGGCGCTCGAGGCGGGGATCGAAGGCGTGCGCGCCGCCGGCTTCCGCGTGCGCGTCGGCGAGGGCGTGCGCGCACGGACGGGCTACCTCGCCGGCGACGACGCGCGCCGTGCCGAGGAGCTGACCGCGTTGCTCGAGGACCCCGCCGTCGACGCGGTGCTGTGCGCGCGCGGCGGCTACGGCTGCCAGCGGATCCTGCCGCGGCTCGACCCCGATCTCGTCCGGCGCGCGGCGAAGCCGCTCCTCGGCTACAGCGACGTCACCGTGCTCCACCTCTGGCAGCTGCGTCAGGCGGACCTCGGCGGCGTCCACGCGCCGATGCTCGAGCACGGCGCCTGGCTCCCCGAGGAGGCCGAGGCGGTGCGCGCTGCGCTCGAGGGGCGACCCGGCGAGCTCGTCCTGACGGGCGAGGGGCGCGGCGGCGGCCGCGCCGAGGGGCGGCTCGTCGGCGGCTCGCTCAAGCTCGTGGCGACGAGCCTCTCGACACCGTTCGAGGTCGACACCGACGGCGCCATCCTCCTGGTCGAGGACGTCGCCGAGAAGCCCTACGCGATCGACCGGATGCTCCAGCAGCTCGCCGCCGCCGGGAAGCTCGCCCGCGTCGCGGGCGTCGGGGTCGGGTACCTGACGGGGTGCGTGGATCCGAAGCGGGCCGAGCCCACGGCCGCGGCGGTCGTCGAGGAGATCCTCGGTCCGCTCGGCGTGCCGCTCGTCGTCGGCTTGCCCTTCGGACCCGATCGTCCGAACCTTCCCTGGCCCGTCGGTGCGCTCGCGGCGCTCGACGGCGAGCGGGGGGAGCTGCACGTGCTGGAGTCGGGGGTGGAGGCGTGAGGCACGCCGCCATCCGGCGCAAACTGGGCAAGGTCGACCGCGCGCTCGACAAGGCCATCGAGGCCTCCGAGACGCCGGGCGCCGTGGTGCTCGCGCGCATGCGGCGCGACGGCGAGACGCTGGAATACCTGGGTGCCCGCGGTCACGCGGTGCTGCGGCCCGAGCGCCTGCCCATGGCGCGCGAGACGATCTTCGACCTCGCCTCGCTGACGAAGGTGATGGCGACGACGACGGCCGTGCTGCTGCTCGTCGCCGAGGGCGCGCTCGACCTCGACGACCCCGTCGCGAAGCACGTGCCGGCCTTCGCGGAGCGCGAGAAGGACGGCGTCACGCTCCGCCACCTGCTCACGCACTCGGCGGGCCTCAAGCCCTGGCGCGGCTTCCACGAGCCGTTGCTCGAGCGCGAGCGCAAGCGCGGCGAGCGCTGGATCGCGACCCCCGCCGCCCGGGAGTGGGTCCTGCAGAGCATCTGCCGCTCGGCGCTCGTGCACGAACCCGGCAGCGCCGCGGTGTACGGCGACCTCGACTTCCTCACGCTCGGCGCGGTGGTCGAGGCGGCGACGCGCCAGCCGCTCGAGCGCTTCTGCGCCGAGCGCGTCTTCGCGCCGCTCGGGCTCGCGGACACGGGCTTCGTCCCGGTGGGCGAGGGTGCGCGCCCGCTGCCGGAGGCGCGCCGGCGGCGCTTCGCCGCGACGGAGAACTGCCCCTGGCGCGGGCGCATCCTGTGGGGCGAGGTGCACGACCCGAACGCGTTCGCGATGGGCGGGGTCGCCGGCCACGCGGGTCTCTTCGCTCCGGTCGACGACGTGATGCGCTTCGCCGAGGCCTGGCTAGACGCCTGGCACGGCCGCCCGTCTCCGCTGCCCGCCGACGCGGTCCGCCGCTTCACCGACCGGCAGGACCTGCCCGCCGGCTCCGACTGGGCGCTCGGCTGGGACACGCCCGCCGAGGCCGGCTCGTCGTCGGGACGCCATTTCTCGCGCACGTCGATCGGCCATCTCGGCTTCACGGGGACGTCCGTCTGGATCGACCTCGAGCGAGAGGCGATCGTCGTCATGCTCACGAACCGCGTGCACCTCGTCGCGAAGCGCAGCAAGTACGGGCTGCGGCCGATCGTGCACGACCTCTTGATCGAGGCCTTCACCGCGTAGCCGCGTTCGCCGAGAAGGGCGTGGGGCCTTCTCGACGAATCGCCGCGCCGAGCGGGGGTCGCGTGCACGTCCACTTCGTCGCCATCGCCGGAACGGGAATGGGCGCGCTCGCGGGCCTCTTGAAGGCGCGCGGCCACGAGGTGACGGGATCGGACACGGGCGTCTACCCGCCGATGAGCACGACGCTGGCCCGGCTGGGAATTCCCGTGGAAGAGGGCTTCGACGCGGACCGCGTGCTCGCGCGCCGGCCGGACCTCGTCGTCATCGGGAACGCGGTGCGCCCGGACAACCCCGAGGCCCGCGCGGCGCTCGACGCCGGCCTCGCCGTGAGCTCCTTCCCCGATGCCCTCTACGAGCACGCCATCCGCGGGAAGCACTCGGTCGTGGTCGCCGGCACGCACGGGAAGACGACGACGACGAGCCTCCTCGCGACGCTCCTCTACGAGACCGGCCGCGACCCCTCGTTCCTCGTGGGCGGCGTCCCCGCGAACTTCGACGCGGGCTTTCGCGAAGGCGCCGGGCCGCACTTCGCCGTCGAGGGCGACGAGTACGACACGGTCTTCTTCGACAAGACGCCGAAGTTCCTCCACTACCACCCGCGCACGCTGCTGCTCACTTCCGTCGAGTTCGACCACGCCGACATCTACCGCGACCTCGCACACGTGAAGTCCGCCTTCCGCACGCTGGTGGAGCGGCTGCCCGCCGACGGGACGCTCGTCGCGGCGCTCGCGAGCCCGAACGTGGCGGAGATCGCCGCCGCCGCGCCCTGTCGCGTCGTCGGGTACGGCGTCGGCGAGGCGGCGGACGCCGGGGGTCTCGCCTGGCGCGCCGTGAGCCTCCAGCCCGACGCAGCCGGCACGCGCTTCGAGCTCGTCGTGGAGGGGCGTCGCGCCGGCACGGGGGTCGCGTCGCTGCACGGGCGGCACAACCTCGAGAACGTCGTGGGGGCCCTCGCGACGCTCGCCGCCCTCGGCGCGCCGGCCGCGGACGCGCTGCGCGCGCTCCCGCGCTTCCGCGGCGTGAAGCGGCGGATGGAGGTGCGCGGCGAGGCGGGCGGCGTCACGCTCGTCGACGACTTCGCGCACCACCCGACCGCGGTGCGCGAGACGCTCGCGGCGCTGCGCGCGCGCTACCCCGGCCGGCGCCTCGTCGCCGTGTTCGAGCCGCGCTCCAACACGAGCCGGCGCGCGGTCTTCCAGCGCGAGTACGGCCTCGCGTTCGACGCGGCGGACCGGGTCGTCGTCGCGGCCGTGCCGGCGGCGCCGATCTACAGCGCCTTCGGCGAGGTGACCGAGCTCTTCTCGGCGGACCAGCTCGCCGGGGACCTGCGCGCCCGCGGCCGCGACGCCGTCGCGCTCGACGGCGTCGACCGGATCGTCGCGGACCTCGTCGCGCGCGCGCAGCCGGGCGACGTCGTCGTGACGCTCAGCAACGGCGGCTTCGGCGCGATCTGGGAGAAGCTGCTCGCGCGGCTCGGAGACGCCGGCGGCGCGCGAGGCGCGACGGAACGCGCGGAGCGCGTCTAGTCGCGCTTCTCCCAGCGGTACACGCGCATCGGCGGGACGTTGCGCAGCTCGAGCTGCACGGCGGCGGGGCCGAACACCTCGCGGCCGAGCTTCTCGACGCGGTCGCGCACCTGGTAGGCGACGAAGCGGCCGCCGGGCGGCAGCGCGTCGGACACCGCGCGCACGATGGCGCGGCCGAGCGCCGGCTTCATCGTCGAGAACGGGATGCCGGAGAGCACGACGTCGGGGGGGCCGAGGCCGTGCTGGGCCAGGATCGAGGCGAGGTCGAGCGCGCTGCCCTGGTGCACGAGCAGGCGCGGGTCGCCGATCGCGCACAGCGTCGGCAGGAAGTCGGGATTGATCTCGATCGAGAGCAGCTTCCCGTCGGCGGGCAGCGCGCGCAGGATGGCGCGCGTGGTGCCGCCCGTGCCGGGGCCGAGCTCGACGGCGAGCCGCGCCCGGGCGAGGCGGGCCTCGCGCACCACCCGGCGCTCGAGGTAACGCGAGCTCGGGATCACAGACCCGACCAGGCCGGGCCGCCGCAGGAAGCCCTGGAAGAAGAGGATCCGCGGGTCGCGCCGTGCGGTGCTGGGCTCGTTGCGGACTTGCATGGGGGGCGCGCCTCTCTTGCTGGCTCGTGCGCAGGCAGCGAGCGGCCTGATGGATAGCCCACGGAGCGAAACTGCGCCCTTGCTGTTCGCGCGGGCATCGCGAGGGGCGTGCGGGGCTCGATCCCCTCGACTCGCCGTCAAGTCGGCCGGACGGCCGGTCGATGGAAGAGTCGATGGCCCGACGT
>DATAGA010000244.1:0-6185 GCA_036257215.1 Myxococcota bacterium | reverse complement strand
GCCGCGATCGCCCGAGACGAGGCGCGCGTCCTGGATGTAGGCGCGGAAGCGGTTCGCGAGGACGCACGAGTAGATGTCGCGCCCGGTCTTGCCGTCCGGAAAGCTCGGCGGCGCGTCCTCGAGCGCGCCCGATCCGTTCGTGGCGGATGCGCCCGCGCTCGCGCCGTCTCCGCTCCCGCTCGCGGCCGGCTCCTCGGCGCCGAGACGGAGCGGCACCGCGGTGGCTGCGAGCGCCAGCGCGAAGGCGAGGAGCGAGCGACGCATGCCACGGGACGCGGATCGGCGGCTAGCCGCGTTCCGCGTCCGCCTCCTTGCGCAGGCCGGCGATCGCCGCGGCGTAGTCGGGGCTGCGGAACACCGACGTCCCGGCGACGAGGACGTTGGCGCCGGCGCGCGCCACCGCGCCCGCCGTGCCCGGCCCGATGCCGCCGTCGACTTCCAGCTCGACGTCGAGACCCGCGTCGTCGATCCGCCGGCGCAGCTCCGCCAGCTTCGCGAGAGCGCCCGGGATGAACTTCTGGCCGCCGAAGCCCGGGTTCACGCTCATGACGAGCACCTGGTCGACGTCGCCGAGGACCGGCTCGATCAGCGCCGCGGGCGTCGCCGGATTCAGCACGACGCACGCCTTGGCCCCGGCCTCGCGGATCTGCCCCAGCGTGCGGTGCAGGTGCGGGCACGTCTCGACGTGCACCCCGACGCGATCGGCCCCCGCGCGCACGTAGCTCTCGAGCGAGCGCTCGGGCGCCTCGATCATGAGGTGGACGTCGAGCGGAAGCCGCGTCGCCGCGCGGATCGCCTCGACGACGACCGGCCCGAGCGTCAGGTTGGGGACGAAGTGGCCGTCCATGACGTCGACGTGGATCCAGTCGGCGCCGGCCCGGTCGACCGCGCGCACCTCCTCGGCGAGGCGGCCGAAGTCGGCGGCGAGGATCGACGGCGCGATGCGGACGGGGAGCCGGCTCATCCCTCGCGCTCGAGCCGCGCCGCGAAGAAACCGTCGGTGCCGTGGCGGTGGGGCAGCGTGCGCAGGACGCCTCCCGCGACGACGGGCCGCACGGACGCCGGGAGCACGTCCTCCGACGCCGGCCGGAAGCTCGGGGTCTCCGCGAGGAACGCGCGCACCACCGCCTCGTTCTCTTCGGCCGTCATCGTGCAGGTACTGTAGACGAGCGCGCCGCCGGGCCTCAAGGCGCGCGCGGCGCTCGCGAGGAGCGCGCGCTGCGGCTCGGCGAGGTGCGCGGGGTCTTCGGGGCCGACGCGCCAGCGCAGATCGGGGTTCCGTCGCAGCGTTCCGAGCCCCGAGCACGGCGCGTCGACCAGCACGCGGTCGAACCCGCCCGCCGGCGCCTCCGGCGGAAGACCCGTCGCGACGTCGAACGCGCGCAGCGTGAGGCGCTCTTCTACGCCGAGGCGGCGCGCCTCGCGCGCGACGAGCGCGAGCCGGCCGGCGTGTCGGTCGAGCCCGACGACGTTCCCCTGCGCTCCGACCTGTGCGGCGATCGCGGTCGCCTTCGCGCCCGGCGCCGCACACGCGTCGAGCACGCGCTCGCCGGGCTGCGGGTCGAGCAGCGCGACGACGAGCTGCGAGCCCTCGTCCTGCACGGCGAAGAGGCCCGCCGCGAAGGCCGGGTCGGCCGCAGGGCTGCCGCCGTGGCCGAGCACGACGCCATCGGGCGCGAGCGGGGTCGGGTGTGCGCCGGGCCAGCGGGCGCGCAGCTCCGCGAGGAGCGAGTCGCGCCCGCAGCGCGCGCGGTTCGCCCGCACGCACAGCGCGGGTGGCACGTTCGACGCAGCGGCGAGCGCCGCCGCCTCGTCCGGGCCGAGCTCGCGCAGCCAGCGCTCGGCCAGCCACGGGGGGAGCGAGAGCGCGTGCACGAGGTGGCCGAGCGGGTCGTCGGCGAGGGCCGGCGGGACGAGCGTCGCGCGCTCGCGCGCCAGCCGGCGCAGCGCTGCGTTCACGAGGCCGCTCGCGCGCTGGAGCCCGAGCGCGCGCGCGGCGCGCACCGCCTGGTCCACCGCGGCCGGTGCGGGCACCGCGTCGAGGAAGGCGAGCTGGTACGCGCCGAGGCGCAGCACCGAGCGCACGGGCCCCTCGAGGCTTTCGAGCGGGCGCGGGATCACCTGCGCGAGCAGCCAGTCGAGGCGGCCGCGCCAGCGCAGCGTGCCGTACACGAGCTCGGTGGCGAGAGCGCGCTCGGCGGGGCCGATGCCGCCGTCGGCGAAGGCCGCGTGCAGCGCGAGATCGGCGTAGGCCCCGGTGCGCTCGACGCGCTCGAGCACGCGCAGCGCGACGGTGCGCGCGCGCGTCGGCCCGCCCGAGCGCACGCCGCCGGCCGCGAGCGCGGCGCGGCCCGCGGGCCGGCCGCGGCGCGCGCGTCCGCTGCGCGCGCTCACGCGGCGTCCGCGCGCTCGAAGCGCGCGCCGTCGGCGATCGGGTGTCCGCGCAGGAAGTCGGCGACGGCGAGCGGTCGCCCGCCCGGCCGCTGCAGGAGCGTCGGCACGAGCCAGCCATCCCCGGTCGCGACGAGGAGCTCCGCGCCGTGTCGCCGCGCCGTCCCGGGTGCCTCGGCGGGCGCGTGCTCCGGACCGCGCGCCCGCGCGCCGAGGATCCGCAGCGGCTCGCCGCCGAGCGACGCGACCGCGCCCGGACGCGGTGCGAGCGCGCGCACGCGCCGGGCGAGCGCCTCGGCGGGCTGCGCGAAGTCGAGGACTGCGTCTTCGCGCCCGAGCTTGGGTGCGAGCGTCGCCGCGGCGTCGTCCTGCGGGCGCCAAAACACCGTGTCGGCCGCGATGCGGTCGAGCGCCTCGGTGAGCGCGTCCGCCGCGAGCGCGGCGAGCCGCGCCTCGAGCTCGCCCGTCGTCTCGTCCGGCCCGATCGGCGTGCGGCGCTCGAGCGCGACCGGTCCGGCGTCCATCGCGCGCTCGACGCGCATCACCGAGACGCCCGTCTCGCGGTCGCCGGCCAGGATCGCGTGCGCGATCGGCGCCGCGCCGCGGTGGCGCGGCAGCAGGCTCGCGTGCGCGTTCACGAGGTAGCCGCGCGCCGGGAGCTCGCGCACGGTGCGGGGGAGGAACTGGCCGAACGCCACCACGACGCCGAGCTCCGGTGCGAGATCGCGCAGCGCCGCGATGCTCTCGGCGTCGCCGACGCGCTCGGGCCGCAAGAGCGGGAGCCCCGCTTCGAGCGCGCGCGCGGCGACCGGCGCGGGCGAGCGGGCCCGGCCGCGGCCGCGCGGCCGGTCGGGCTGGCAGACGACGCCCACCACGTCGTGCGAGCCCGCGAGGAGCCGCTCGAGGCTCGGCACCGCGAACGCGGGCGTGCCGAAGAAGACGAGGCGAAGCGGGCGAACCGCGGGCCGCGCGCGGGCGGCGCCTCAGCGCTCGCCCTGCGCCTCCTGCTCGAGGCGGGCGGCCTTCTTGCGCCGGCTCACGTAGAGGCTGCGCTTGAGCCGGCTGATGCGGTCGATGAACAGCACGCCGTCGAGGTGGTCGATCTCGTGCTGGAAGCACACCGCCCGCAGGTCCGCGGCCTCCTCGACGTACTCGCGACCGTCGAGATCCAGCCCGCGCACGCGCACCCGCTCGGAGCGCTCGACGTCCGCCGTGAAGTCCGGCACCGAGAGGCAGCCCTCGGTCCAGACCACCTTGCCCTCGCGCTCGACGATCTCGGGGTTCACGAGAACGAGCGGCCGTCTCTCGCCGCCCGCCTCCTCGTCCTTCCAGAGGGTATCCAGCACGATGAGCCGCACGGGCTCGCCGAGCTGGGGCGCGGCCAGGCCGATCCCCGGCTCGTCGTACATCACGTCGAGCATGTCGCGCGCGAGGTCGCGGATCTCGTCCGTCACGCGCTCGATGGGCGCGGACACGCGCTTGAGACGCGGATCGGGAAACTGGAGCACTGGTCGGAGCGCCATGCGCTTCGAAAATAGCAGACGGCGCGCGCCCCCCGGGAAGAGAGCGTTCGTCGGGTGGGATCCGGAGAGGCGCTGCTGGCCGGCCCGCGCCTCGTCGGGTACACAGCGATGCGCATGAACCCGGCATGGGCGAGCGCTCGGATCGTCCTCGGCGCACTGGCGCTCGCGTCCTCGCCCGCGTGGGCCGGGATCCCGCTGCTCTTCGACGGCGGCACGCCCGAGGCCAACGGCCACGGCGTCGACACCACGATCCGCGTCCTCGCCAACGACTTCGTGCTCCCGCAGGCGGGGAGCGTCGAGACCGTCGAGTTCTGGGCGACGGCCTCGGTCTGGGACGGGACCCTCGAGTACTTCTTCTTCGAAGACGCGGGGAATCTGCCCGCCGCCACCCCCTTCGCGTCCGGCGACGGAGTCGACGTTCGCCAGACGCCGAGCGGGGGGCCGGGCCAGTTCGTCTTCTTCTTCGACCTGGAGACGCCGCTTCCGCTGGCAGCCGGACCCCGCTACTGGCTCGGCCTGCACCTGAAGGCGAGCTTCGCGGACGACGGGAACTACACCTTCTGGTCCGCGACCGCCGCGGATTTCGGGCTGACCTCCGCTTCGGCCGAGGGTGGCGACTTCGGCGCCTGGGGCCTCGCTCCCGACGACGAGGCGTTCCGGCTCTACGGAACGGTGCCGGAGCCCGCCGGGGCGCCTCAGGCGCTGGCCGGCGCCGTGACGCTATTCGCCGCGAACCGGAGCCGAAGGCGTCGGGCCGCCCGTCCACCTCGCAGCGCCTAGAGCATCTGCACCGGGTCGAGATCGAGCTGCACCTGCAGCGCGCGCGGCAGCCGCTCGGCCGCGCGGGCGGCGGCGCGGGCGAGCCCGCGCACGGCGGACCGCTCGGGCCCCTTGAGCAGCAGCTGGATCCGGTGGCGCCCACGCAGCCGCGCGAGCGGCGCCGGTGCGGGCCCGAGCACCTCGAGCCGACCGGCGGGCGTAGGCGCGGCCGGAGCTCCGCCCCGCGCCACGGCCTCGCGCGAGGCGCGCGCCAGCGCCTCGGCGCCGGCCGCGGTCGCGTCGGGGTCCTCGCCCGACACGACGATGCGCGCCAGGCTGCCGCAGGGCGGGTAGCCGAGCGCCGCGCGCTGGGCGATCTCCTCGCGAAAGAAGCGCTCATCGTCGTGCCCGACGACGGCGCGCAGCGCGTAGTGGTCGGGGACGTGGGTCTGGACCACGACGCGCCCCGGGTCGCCGCCGCGTCCGGCGCGGCCTGCGACTTGCGTGAGCAGCTGGAAGCTCCGCTCCGCTGCGCGGAAGTCCGGCACGTGCAGGCCGACGTCGGCGTTCACCACTCCCACCACGCGCACACCGGGGAAATCGTGCCCCTTCGCGAGCATCTGCGTCCCGACGACGACGTCGACGCGCCGCTCGCGCAGCGCGCGTAGTACCGCCTCCGTGGCGCCGCGCCGGCCCGCGACGTCGCGGTCGAGCCGCGCGATGCGCGCAGCGGGGAAGCGCGAGCGCACCTCTTCCTCGACGCGCTCCGTCCCCACGCCGAGGAGCGCGCTCTCGTCCGAGCCGCAGCCCGGGCAGCGCTCGGGCGGCGCCGCCTGGAAGTCGCAGTAGTGACAGCGCAGGCGCTCGACGTCCGCGTGGAAGACCAGCGCGATGTCGCAGTGCTCGCAGCGCTCGACACGCCCGCACGCGAAACACGTGATCTGCGTGGAGAAGCCGCGGCGGTTCAGGAACAGCAGGGCCTGCCCGCCCTCCGCGAGGGCGTCCGCCACCGCGCGCTCGAGCGGCCGCGAGAGGATGAGCTTGCGGCCCCTGGGCAGCGCCGCGCGCTCCTTCGCGAGGTCGACGAGCTCGACCGCCGGCAGCGGACGACCGCCGATCCGGTGCGAGAGCACCAGCCGGCGCAGCTCGCCCCGCTCGGCAGCCCAGCGCGCCTCGAGGCTCGGCGTCGCGGAGCCTAGGACGAGCGGGCAGCCGGCCGCTCGCGCGCGGCGCAGCGCGAGCCGGCGGGCGTGGTAGTGGAAGCCCTCCTCGTTCTTGTACGCGCCGTCGTGCTCCTCGTCCACCGCGACGAGCCCGAGGTCGTCGAGCGGCGCGAAGAGCGCCGAGCGCGCGCCGACCGCGATGGCGCGCTCGCCGCGGCGCAGCCGCTCCCACTCGGCCACGCGCTCGCCGGGGCGAAGCCCGCTGTGGAGCACGGCGAGTGCGTCGCCGAAGCGCGCCCGCAGCCGTCCGACGATCTGGTGCGTGAGCGTGATCTCGGGGACCAGCACG
>DATAGA010000197.1:0-1992 GCA_036257215.1 Myxococcota bacterium | reverse complement strand
TCCATCAGCTTCGCGAGCCCCTGCCGCGTGACCCCGAGCTCCGCGGCGGCGCGGCCGCGATGCCCGCCGGCGCGCGCGAGCGCGGCCCGCACGAACCGCGTCTCGAACACCCGCCGTGCCTGTTCCAGCGTTACGCCGGTCGCCGGCGCGGCCACGCGCGCCAGGGTGGCCGGCAACGACGAGGACCCGACCGTGCCGCGCTTCGGCGATGCGACGGCAAGCGCGGCCAGAACGTTCTGCAGCTCTCGTACGTTGCCGGGCCAGTCGTAGCGCGCGAGCGCGGCCAGCGCCGCGTCGCTCAGCACGGCACGGCTGCCGACGCGCTCGGTCGCCCGCCGCCAGAACACCGAGGCCAGCAGCGGCACGTCTTCCGGCCGCTCGCGCAGCGGCGGCACGGCGATGCGAATGACGTCGAGGCGGTACCAGAGATCGCGCCGGAAGCGGCCCGCCTCGACCTCCTGCTCGAGCGTGCGGTTCGTCGCGGCGACGAGCCGCACGTCCACCCGCCGCGCGATCGTCTCGCCCACCCGCCGGATCTCGTTCTCCTGGATGACGCGCAGCAGCTTCGCCTGCCCGCGCGGCGCCAGTTCGCCGATCTCGTCGAGGAACAACACGCCGCCGTCCGCGTCCTCGAACAGACCGCGGCGTTCCGCCACCGCGCCGGTGAACGCGCCGCGCGCGTGGCCGAACAGCTCGGCCTCGATCAACTCGTCGGGCAGCGCCGCGCAGTTGAGCGCGCAGAACGGACGCGTGCGCCTTGCACTCGCCCGGTGGATCGCGCGGGCGACGAGTTCTTTCCCGACCCCGCTCTCTCCTTGGACCAGCACCGAGTATGGCGCGTCCGCCGCCCGCACCACCGCGCGGCGCACCTCCTCCATCGCGCCGCTCACGCCCACGAGGTCGGCATCGAGACCGGGCAGCACCGGCGCCTCGGCGCGATCGAGCAGCACTCGCAGCGCCGACGTCACTGCGGCGGCCACGCCGGCGAGCAGCGCCTGCGTGCGTGCGGGGTCGACGGGCATCGCGCCGGTCCAGCGGCACGCGACGGCGCCGATCACCGCGCCGGCACAGCGTACCGGGTGGGCTGTCTCGATCGCGTGGCCGCTCTCGTGCGGGGCGAGCGGAAGGCCTGTATCGATGACGCGCTGCGCCGCATCGACGTGCTGCCGCCCCGCCGCCGGCCAGGCCACCACCACGCGCTGGCGTGCGGCGGCCATCAGCACCACCGAGTCCGCGCGCGTCCTCGTCTGGAGCAGCCGCGCCACCTCGAGCATCGCTGCGCGCGCGTCTTCCTCCTCTTCGCAGATCCGCAGCACCTCGATCACGTCCTCGATCATCGCGCCCCTCGTTGGCATGCCGCTGGCCGCACGCTCCGGCGCGCGCGGCAGCGCGAACGCCACCAGCCCGCGCGTGCGGTATCGAGCCGCCGCAGCCACCAGGCCGCCGGGATCGGCGTAAGCCGCGAGCGCCACGCGGGCACGCGCAGCCAGCAGGTCGGGCAGCCCCCGACCGAGCGCGCGGCGGAGGACGTGCGCATCTCTGGCGACCCTCCCGCCGGCGCCCGCGCAGGCGTGCGCCTGGCACCGCAGAATCCGCGCGCGGACTGCGTCGAGCGGCCGCCGCGCCTCGCGCGCGAGGCGCACCGCGGCCGTGACCGTGTCGTCGAGCCCAGGCAAGTCTCCAACCGCAGCCTGCCAGTGCGCCCGCGCCAGATGCGCCAGACATTCGGCGCCGGCACTCCCGGCCACCGTCGCCCGTGCAGACGCGTCGGCAGCGCAGGCGGCGGCCTGGGCAACATCGCCAAGCGCGCTCGACACGCGCACCTGCAGCGCTGACCGGGCCACTGCGACGGTCGACCACGCGGGCCCAACGCGACACGGGTCGTCTGCCGTCGAGCCATCCGAATCCGGCTGTGTCCGCAGCAGAAGCGCGTGGGCTTCGTCGTTCCGGCCGAGCCACCAGAGCGTCCGCGCGAGCGACACGCCAGCCCAG
>DATAGA010000192.1:0-4328 GCA_036257215.1 Myxococcota bacterium | reverse complement strand
GAGCGGGATCACGTGGTCGCCGGGCGCGACGGAGCGCACGCCCTCCCCCACCTCGCGCACGATCCCCGCGCCCTCGTGCCCGAGGATCGACGGGAACTTGCCCTCGGCGTCGGCGCCGGAGAGGGTGTAGGCGTCGGTGTGACAGACGCCCGTCGCCTTCAGCTCGACGAGCACCTCGCCCGGGTGCGGGCCGCCGAGGTCGACCTCTTCGATGCGCAGCGGCTCCTTCGCCGCGCGGGCGACGGCGGCGCGCGTCTTCATCTCTGGTCCTCCTCGGCGGCGCGGGCGCACCGGCCCGCACGTTCGTCGACCGCGCGGCGACGCGGCGCTCTCGGGCACACTCTACCCCCGCGTGCTACCCGTGCGCCCGTGGACGAGGCCTCCGATCGGCGCTTCTCCGAGCTGCTGCAGCTGCTCGACCTCGAAGAGATCGACACCGACGTCTACCGCGGCCGCAACGAGTCCGACCGCGTCCAGCGGCTGTTCGGCGGTCAAGTCGCGGCGCAGTCGCTCGTGGCCGCCGGCCGCACCGTCGAGCGGGGAACGGCGCACTCGCTGCACGGCTACTTCCTGCGCCCGGGCGACCCGACGCACCCCGTCCTCTACACCGTCGACCGCATCCGCGACGGCAAGTCGTTCACCACGCGGCTCGTCGTCGCGCGCCAGCGCGGCCACGCCATCTTCCAGATGTCCACCTCGTTCCACGTCGCCGAGCGCGGCTACGAGCACCAGCTCCCGATGCCCGATGCGCCCGACCCCGAGACGGTGCCCACCTGGCAGGAGCTCGTGCGCAAGCTGCTCGATCAGCTGCCGGCCGAGATGCGCCCCTGGGTCGGCGGGCCGCGCGCGATCGACCTGCGCCACGTGCAGGTGCCGAGCTACCTCGGCGGCCCGAACTTCGAGGGACCGAGCCTGCTCTGGTTCCGCACCGCGCGTACGATCGGCGACGCTCCGCCGCTCCTCCACCAGGCGCTCGTCACGTACGCCTCCGACATCTCGCTGCTCGACAACATGGTGCGGCCCTACGGCCGGCTCGGGCGACTCGGTCCCCTCATGACGGCGAGCATCGACCACGCGCTCTGGTTCCACCGCGACCTGCGCGCCGACGAGTGGCTGCTCTACGTGCAGGAGAGCCCCGTCGCGGCGGGCGCGCGCGGCTTCGCGCGCGGCGAGATCTTCGACCGGGCGGGCCGGCTCGTAGCCTCCGTCGCTCAGGAAGGGCTGATGCGGCCCGCGAGCCGGCTCGAGGACCGCTCCCGCTAGGAACGAGATTGGACTGGGACCTCACTCCCTACTTCCCGACCTTCGACGGCCCCGAGTACCGGGCGTTCCGCGGCACGCTCGAGGCGGACGTCGCGTCGCTCGGCGGCGAGCTGACGGCGCTCGGCGACGTCGGGGCGCAGCGCGCGGACTGGGTGACGGCGTTGCGAAAGCTCGAGGACCTCGCCGAGCGCAGCGCCCACCTCGGCTCCTACGTCTCCTGCCTCGCGTCGGCCGACTCGCGCGACGAGGGGGTCCAGCGCGAGAGCGCGCGGCTCGCGCAGCTGCGCGCCGAGCTCTCGAAGCGCTACGCGCGCGTGCGCGCCGCGCTCGGCGAGGCGAAGGACGTCGAGTTCGAGGCGCTCCTCGCGGAGCCCGAGCTCGCCCACGCCGACTACTTCCTGCGCCGCCAGCGCGAGGAGGCGGCGCGCCGGATGCCGACCGACCTCGAGGAGCTCGCGGCCGACCTCGAGGTGACGGGCCTCGCCGCGTGGTCGCGCCTCTACGGCCGCCTTTCGGGCCAGCTCGAGTTCGAGCTCGCCGTTCCGGGCGAGCCGGCCCGGCGCGTGCCCGTGGCGCAGGCGCGCAGCCTCCAGGGCGACGCCCGCGCGGAGGTGCGCCGCGCGGCGCTGCGGGGCGCGAACGCGGCGTGGGGCGCGCACGGCGACGTCTTCGCCGGGTGCCTCAACGCGATCTCGGGCACGCGCCTCGCGCTCTACCGCCGGCGCGGGATCGACGACTTCCTCGAGCCCGCGCTCTTCGACGCCGGCGTCACGCGCGCCACGCTCGACGCCATGCTGGACGCCGTCCGCGAGCGGCGCGAGCTGCCGCGCCGCTACCTGCGCGCGAAGGCGGCTACCCTCGGAGTCGCGCGCCTCGGCTTCCAGGACCTCGAGGCCCCGCTCCCGCTCGCCGCGGGCGAGCGGCTCTCCTTCGACGAGGGGCGCGGCCGCGTGCTCGCCGCGTTCGCGGCGCGCTACCCCGCGCTCGAGGCGCTGGCGCTGCGCGCCTTCGAGGGGCGCTGGATCGACTGGTCGCCGCGGCCCGGCAAGCGCCCCGGTGGCTTCTGCTCGACCTCCGCCTTGCTCGGACAGTCGCGCGTCTTCCTCAACTACGGCGGCACGGCGGGCGACGTCTCGACGCTCGCCCACGAGCTCGGCCACGCGTTCCACGGCTCGCTGCTGCGCGACGCGCGCTCGTTCGCGCGCCGCTACCCCATGACGCTCGCCGAGACGGCCTCGACGTTCGCCGAGCAGCTGCTGAACGACGCCGCGCTCGAGGCGCCCGGCGCGGACCGCGAGACCCGGCTGGACGTCCTCGACCGGCGGCTGCGCGACGGCGCCGCGTTCCTGCTGAACCTGCCGATGCGCTTCGAGTTCGAGCGCCGCGTCTACGAGGAGCGCGCGGACGGCGAGCTCTCCGCCGCGCGGCTCTGCGAGCTCATGAGCGAGGCGCAGCGCGAGTGGTACGGCGACGCGCTCGACGAGCTCGACCCGTGGTTCTGGGCCTCGAAGCTACACTTCTACATCGCCGGGACGACCTTCTACAACTTCCCGTACACGTTCGGCTACCTGTTCTCGCTCGGCCTGTTCGCCCGCGCGAAGCAGGAGGGACCGGCGTTCCACCCGCGCTACGAGGAGGTGCTGCGCCTCGCCGGACGCGACAGCGCGCCCGGCATCGCGCGCCGCTGCCTCGGCGTCGACCTCGAGCGACCCGACTTCTGGCACGCCTCGATCGACGCCGTCGAGGCCGACCTCGCGCGCTTCGAGCGAGAGCTGGGCGGCGAGGACTGAGCGGCGCTTGCTATCGTCGGGCGGGGCCTCTGCGAGGCGCCCGAGAGGGGAGCCCGATGCCGAACGTCGCGATGTGGGGCCGCGCGCTGCGGGTCATGCCGCGGATCGACAAGGAGGCGTGGGACCGACTCGACCTCGTCTCGCGCTGGCTGATCGCGACGCGCTCGGCCGTGCTCGTGATGACCTTCACGTCGGCCGCGTTCGCCGGCCTGCTTGCGCTGAAGGCCGGCCGCTTCGACCCGCTGCTCTTCGCGCTCGTCACGCTCGGGCTGCTGCTCGCCCACGCGACGAACAACCTCGTGAACGACCTCACCGACCACTGGAAGGGCGTCGACCGCGACAACTACTTCCGCACGCAGTACGGGCCCCAGCCGCTCGAGTCCGGGCTGCTCACGACGCGCCAGCTGCTCGGCTACATCGCGTTCACCGGGCTCGCGGCGCTCGGCGTCGGCGCCTGGCTCGTGAGCGTGCGCGGGGAGCCGGCGCTGCTCCTGCTCGGTCTCGGCGCGCTCTTCGTGCTCTTCTACACCTGGCCGCTCAAGTACATCGGGCTCGGGGAGCCGGCCGTGCTGCTCGTCTGGGGCCCGCTGATGGTGGGCGGCGGCTACTACGTCATCACCGGTGAGTGGAGCCACTCCGTCGCGCTCGCGAGCGTGGCCTACGCGCTCGGACCGACGGCCGTGCTCTTCGGCAAGCACATCGACAAGCTCGAGGAGGACCGCGCGAAGGGCATCCGCACGCTGCCCGTGATCCTCGGCGAGCGCCGCTCGCGCTACGCCGTGCTCGGGATGCTCGTCGCACAGCCGCTCCTCCTCGTGGGACTCGTCGCGAGCGGCTACTTCACGCCCGCCGTGCTGATCGCGCTCCTGGCGCTGCCGGGGCTGCGGCGCGTGTGGAGCGTGTACCGCGAGCCGCGTCCGAACGCGCCGCCCGCGGACCTGCCCGCCGGCGTCTGGCCCCTCTACCTCGTCGCCGCGGCGTTCTGGTACACGCGCCGCTTCGGCACGTTCTTCCTGGCGGGCCTTCTCGCCGACGTCGTCCTCTCGCGGCTGTAGGCCGTGGCGGGGCGGCGCGCCCGTCGGCTGCGCGCGCTGAAGGCCTGCGCGAGCGCTGCGGCAGGCGCCGTCCTCGCCGGCGGCGTGGCGCTCGCCGGGCCCGCGGCCGGCGCGTCGGATCCGCCGGCGACACTCGCGGCGATCGAGTCTGCTCCGCTCGGCGCGGCCGACCCGGCCGCGCTCTCGGTCGAGCTGCTCGGCGACGGCCGCGTTCGGCTCG
>DATAGA010000167.1:0-1646 GCA_036257215.1 Myxococcota bacterium | reverse complement strand
TGTAGCCCTGCAGTCCGAGGACCATGCCGACCGCGAGTCCGCAGACGCCGATCACCGGCAGCGAGCGCACGCCCACGTCGTAGAGCTCGTCGAGCGCGCGCCGCACGCGCGGGGGCGGCGTCGCGAGCGAGGCGGCCACCTGGCCGGCGAAGGTGCCGAAGCGGCCGAGCCCGTGGACGGCGCCGAGGCCGCGCGCGCCGACGTCGGCGATCGCGTCCCTCATCGGGACGCCTCCGCGACGGGCGGGACGGCCGGCTGCGCGCCCGTCGGGTCGGCGAGCTCGGCGAAGAACTCCTGCACGCGCGGCTCCGGGCTGCGCCGCAGCTCGGCCGTGGACCCCTCGAGCGCACGTCCGTCGCACAGGACCACGACGTGGTCCGCGCTCCGCGCGGTCGAGGCGACGTGGTGGGAGGTGAGGACGACGGTCACGCCGAAGCGGCGGTTCGTGCGCACGAGCAGTGCCTCGACGAGCCGGACCGTCGCCGGATCGAGACCCGAGAACGGCTCGTCGCACAGGAGCAGCGCCGGCCGCAGGACGAGCGCGCGGGCGAGCGCCGCGCGCTTCGTCATGCCGCCCGAGAGCTGGCCGGGGAGCAGGTCGTCGACCGCCTCGAGGTCGACCGCCTCGAGGATGCGGTGCACCTCGGCGGCGATCTCGGCCTCGCTCATGCGCGTGTGCTCGCGCAGGGGGAGCGCCACGTTGTCGAACACGGAGATCGAGTTCAGCAGCGCCCCGTGCTGGAACATCATGCCGATCGAGCGGCGGTGACGGCGCAGCGCCGCCGCGTCCATCGCGCCGGTCGCGGCCCCGTCGACCCGGACCTCGCCGGCGTCCGGCCGCTCGAGCCCCGCGACGAGGCGCAGCAGCGTGCTCTTCCCGCTCCCGCTCCCGCCGAGCACCACCGACACCCGGCCGGGCGGGAAGTGGCAGCTGAGATCGGAGAAGACGACGCGCGCGCCGCGCCGGAAGCGCAGGTGGACCACGTCCACCGCGCCGCGGTCCCCCCCCGCCTCGCGCTCCGCCATCGCCGCGGAACAGTAGTCGTCCGCGCGTCCCGGGACCACGGCGGCGGCCCACGCGATGCGCAGGTCGCCCGCGTCCCCTAGCCTGCCGCGATGGCGCAGGCCGCCTTCTCGGCGCTCTTCTGGGCCTTCCTCACGCTGAGCTCGATCGCGCTCTTCCCGGTCGCGCTCGCGGTGTGGGCGGTCACCGCCCCGTTCGACCGGCGCCGGCGCGCGCTGCACCTGTTCACGTGCTTCTGGGCGTCGCTCTACACCTGGCTCAACCCGGCGTGGCCGCTGCGCATCGAGGGCCGCGAGCGCATCCGTTCGGACGAGACCTACGTGATCGTCTCCAACCACCTCTCGCTGCTCGACATCCTCGTCCTCTTCCGGCTGTTCGCGCACTTCAAGTGGGTCTCGAAGATCGAGAACTTCCGCGTCCCGTTCATCGGCTGGAACATGTGGCTCAACGGGTATGTGCCGCTGCGCCGCGGCGATCGCGCGAGCGTCGTCGAGATGCTGCGCGCCTGCGACCGGCTGCTCGCGCAGGGCAGCTCGGTGATGATGTTCCCGGAAGGGACGCGCTCGCCGAGCGGCCGGCTGCGCACGTTCAAGTCCGGCGCCTTCGAGCTCGCGCTGCGCAA
>DATAGA010000162.1:0-1858 GCA_036257215.1 Myxococcota bacterium | reverse complement strand
CCGCGCCGCATGCGCACCGAGTAGTCGCCCCAGGTCTGGCCGGCGCTGACCAGCATGCTCATCACGCCGAGCGTCGTGTCGTCCGCGTCGCGGCCGGCCCACGCCGTCACCATCGGCGGCGTCGTCTTCGCCTCCGGCAGCTCGTCGGGCGGGAACTCGTGCTCGTTCTCGTCGTAGTGGCGGGCGTAGGTGCGCGCGATCAGCGCCTCCCGGCGCACCGCGTCGAGCACCTTGCGGTCGTTGTCGGTGAGGGTGAAGTCGATCATGTCGGTCCTCGATTCGTTCGCGGCCGCCGTGCGGCCGTCGTGTCCGTCGCTCGCGGCGCCGACGCCGCGAGACCCAGCCGTTGCTAGACGCTCGCGACGCCCTCGAGCACCGAGAGCGTGCGCGCGTGGCGGTACCAGAGCTCGACCGGGTGCTCCCGGATGAAGCCGTGACCGCCGAGCACCTGCACGCCGTCGTCGGCGATCTTCATGGCGTGCTCCGCAGCGTACGCGCGCGCGTGGTGCGCCGCGCGCGTCGCCTCGAGCCCGCGCTCGAGGTGGCTGGCGGCCTTCCACGTCAGCCAGCGCATGGCGTCGGTCTCGACGCGCATGTTCGAGAGCATGAAGGCGATCGCCTGCTTCTGCGCGATCGCCTCGCCGAAGGCGCGCCGGTCCTTCGCGTAGGGGATGGCGTACTCCATCACCGCGCAGGAGAGCCCGACGAGGAGCGACGCCACGCCGGCGCGGGAGGCGTCGAGGATGCGCTGCACGTCGCAGCCGGCGTCGCCGCCGAGCCGGTCCGCCGCGGGCACCTCGACGCGCTCGAGCTCGAGCGTCGCGGTCGGGAGCGCGCGCAGGCCGAGCTGCTTCCCCGGGGCGCCGATCGCGAGCCCGGCCGCGTCGCGCGGCACGATGAACGCGTCGAGCGCGCCGACGCCCTCGGCGGTAGCCGCGGTGTTGCGCGCGAGCACCAGGAAATGGCTGGCGCGGTCGGCGAGTGGCACGAAGCTCTTCGCGCCGGAGAGCACGAACGCGTCGCCCTTGGGCTCCGCGGTCGTCCGCAGCGCGCGGGCGTCGAAGACCGGCGTCGGCTCGAGCAGCGCCACCGACGCGGCGTGGAAGCGCTCGCCGCAGAAGAGCGGGAGCAGCTGCTTCTTCTGCTCCTCGGTGCCGTGGTCGAGCACCGCGAACGCGAAGGCCGCCGGGTGCGTCGCCGCGAGCGCGAGCGCCGCGTCGCCGAAGGCCAGCGCCTCGAGGACGAGCGAGCTCGTCACGGGCGAGCGCGCCTCGCCGCCGCCCCCGAACGCCTCGGGGATCTGCGTGGCGACGAAGCCCAGCTGCCAGACCTGCTGCAGTACGGCGTCGGGCAGCGCCTCCGCCTCGTCGGCCGCGCGCGCCGCGGGCCGCAGCACCTCAGCGGCGAAGCTGTGCATCGCCTCGCGCACGAGGCCCTGCTCTTCGGTCGGTCCGAACGAGATCACGCTCGACTCCTTTCAGACGGGGGGGTGCCCTCGCTCGCCGCGTCGGGGGCGGACGCGTTCGGCGCCGCCTCCGGCGCGGCCGCCTTGGGCGACGCCACCTGGTGGAAGTAGTGGTCGAGGGCCGCGCGGGCGCCCTCCTTCGTCATGAGGCCGCGGCGGATCGCGTCGCGGGCGTCGAGGAAGCCGAGGGCGACGCCGCACCAGACGCGCGCGTCGGCCGTGTAGCGGACGTCGGCGCGCTCCGCGAAGCCCGGCTCGACGTGACAGCTGCCGTCGTCGATCGCGACGGTCCACACGCCGCCGCCCGGGCCGGTCAGCCGGATCTCGAAGGTGAGCTCGGCGCCGCGCGCGCGCTCCTCGCGCAGCAGCCAGGGCAGCGCCTCGAGGATCGAC
>DATAGA010000137.1:0-2616 GCA_036257215.1 Myxococcota bacterium | reverse complement strand
CCGCCCTGCTGCTCTTCCTCGTCGGCGCTCTTGTTGCGCTTGCCGCCCCCGCCGCCATTACCGCCGCCCTGGCGCTCGCGGCTGCCGCCCGACGGGCGCTCCACGCGCGGCTGCGAGCGCTGCGACTCGTAGCCGCCCCCGCCGCCACCGCTGCGCGGTCGCTCGCGCTCCACGGACTGGGGCCTGGGAGCCTCGCGCCGGACCTCGCGCTGCTGCATTCGCGGCTGCTCGCGCTCGCGCTCGACACGCGGCTGCTCGCGGCGCGATTCGCGCTCGACCTGCGGGCGCGCCGCACGCGTCTCGGAGCGCGGCGAATCGCGCCGCGCGGCCGAGCGGTCCGCCCCGCCGCTGCGCGAGCGCGCGGACGGCTCGACGCCCGCGTCGTCGCCGCGGTCTCCATCCTTGCGGCCGCCGTCGCCTCGGTCCGCATCACTGTCGCTCCCGCCTTTGCGACCGCCGCCCTGGCGCGCACCGCCCCCACCGCCGTCGCCTCGACCGCCGCGCTCACCGCCCGGCCGCTCGAACGTCGGCGTCGCGCGACCGCTCGGCTCGGTGGGGCGCGCCGCCTTGCCGCCGCGGTCGGCGTCGCGTTCGCGTACGCGGTCCGCGTCGCGGTCACGGCCAGCACCCCGGCCGGCGTCCGGCGTCGCATCGCGCTGGCGCGCCGAGCCGCGCTCGCCGGGCTCGTTCGGCGCGAGGGTCGGCACGTCGCGACCGTCGCGCTCGCCGGCGCGCGCCTTGCCGTCGCGCCCGCGGCCGTCCGCGTCACCGCGCTCGGCGCCGCTCCGGCCGCGCTCGCGCGCTCCGCCGCGCTCCGCCTTCTCACCGGCGTCGGGCCCCAGCGCCGCCGGCGCGTCGCGCCCGCCGCGCTCGCGCGCCTGGCCGCGCTCGCCGTCGCGCCGCCCGCCCTCGCCGGGCTCGACGCCCGCCGCGTCGCGGCCGCGCCGATCGCGCTGGACGTCGCCGGTCCCGTCGCGTCGGCCCTTCTCGCCGGTCTCGGCCGCGGCGTCGCGGCCGCGCCCGCGGCGACCGTCGGCTTCGGCGGCCGCCGGCCGCTCGCCGGCGAACCGCGCGAGGTCCGGCGCCTCCTTCTCGCGCTTGCGCACGATCTCGTTCGCCGCCCGCCGCGTCGTCGCGCGGTCCGCGTCGGCCACACGGTCGGGGACGCGCATGCGGTCCGCGCGCCGTCCGTCGCGCCCGAGCTCCTTGCGGCGCGCCTCGCGCTGGACCTTCTCGAGCTCCGGCGCCACCTTGCCGAACTCGCGGATGCGCTTCACGCGCTCCTCGCGCGAGCCGCGCAGGAAGTCGCGGGACACGACGCGGTCCGTCTCGTAGACGAACTTCTTCACGACGCGCTTGTTGAAGTTGTAGTGGTTCACCACCTTCACGTTGTTCACGACACGCCGGCCGTCCCAGTCGTCGTCCCAGTGGTCGTGATAGCCGTAGAAGCCGACGTAGCGGTCGGTCAGGTACGGGTAGCGCGCGTGGTGGTGGCCGAAGCTGAAGTACCAGCTCGTGAAGTAGGGCGTCGGGTACCACGGACGCCAGATCGGGCCGCCGAAGCCGGTGTAGAAGCGCGGGCCCCAGTGCCAGCCGACGTGGCCCCAGTACGGCCGCGGATACCACCAGTACCAGGGGTCGTAGTAGGTATACGTGACCGGGTACCACCAGGGGTAGCCGACCCAGTACGGGTACGGGTTCACCACGACGTTCACCGTGCTGCGCGGCGCCCCGTAGGCGGCGTAGCCCGTGTCCGCCTGGTAGTCGCGCGAGGCCGCCTCGTAGTCGCGGCGCAGGTCGGGGTCGCGGTCGACGGCTTCCTTCCAGTCGTCGGCCTCTTCCGCGTTGCGGCGCGCGACCGCGAGACCGAGGTCCGCGAAGCGCTCGCGCGTCCCCTGCGGGTCGCGCTCGTAGGCGTCGCCGAGCGCGACCGTGAGGTCGTCGTGCTCGGTCATCAGCGAGAGCACCTCGGGCGAGCCGAGCAGCGCGCGGAAGGCCTCCGCCTTGCGCGGCGGGAGGTCGGCCACGAGGTCGTCGAAGCGACGGTCGAAGTCGTCGAGCAGCTCGTTCATGCGCACGATCGTGCGGTGGCGCGCCCCGCCCTGGCGCAGCACGGCTTCGCGCACGTCACTGGGGTAGCGCGACGCGATGCGCTCCAGCTCGCTGCGACCCTTCGGACCACCTTCGGCGATCGCCTCGACGAGGTCCGGGTAGCGGCTCAGGTCGAAGAGGTCCTGCTGGTCGTTCTCGGAGTAGGGCTCGAGCAGCTCGCGGAAGTCGGCCTGCGAGCGCTGCTGCAGCCGGTCGAGGTCGTGGACGCGGTCGGTCTCGGTCGACGCCTCGAGGATGTGGTTGCGCACGTCCTCGGGGTAGAGGGCGAGCGCCTCGACGGCGACGCGGTCCTCTTCGTCCGCGGGGTCGAACGGATCCGCCGCGAAGGCCGGCGCCGCGACGGCGACGACGAGTGCGCAGAGAGACACGGAGAGCGTGCGGAGCAATGACATGGCGTTCGGACTCCGGCCCCGCGGCGGCACCCCCCGGCACCGCTCTGCGGGTCCACGGAAGCTCTGACGGAACGGGATCGGTGGACATTCGACCCCGCTGGAGGCGCAATTT
>DATAGA010000123.1:0-7945 GCA_036257215.1 Myxococcota bacterium | reverse complement strand
CGTACGCCTTGGCGTTGCTCGCGAAGGCGATGCCGACCGGCTCGTCGAACAGCGTGGCGCCGGCCGCGTCGAACTCCTGGATGGTCTCTTTGACGCGGTGGAAGGTCGGGCTGGCGGGGTTGGTGTCGATGACGCTCACGCTGTCGGAGACGTGGTTGGAGACCCACACCTCGAGCCCGTCGGGCCGGACCGCGACCGACACCGGCTCGACCCCCACGTTCACGGTGGCGATCACGCTGCTCGTCCCGGTGCTGATCACCGAGACCGTGCCGCTCGTCGTGTTGGCGACGTAGAGCTTGCTGCCGTCGGGCGAGAGCGCGATCGGGTTGGCCTGCGGGCTCTGGAAGTTCTGGAAGCCGACGCTCTCGTGCGTCGAGGGCGGCCGCGGGCGTCCGGCCTCGGACGCAATCGGAGCAAGGGAAGCCACCGCGACGGCGACGAGCGCCACGCGGAAGGGATTGGGGCGCATCGGCGGGACTCCTGTGGCGGTAGAGACCTGTCCGAGTCGGAGACTGCGCATCTTATCAAGCGCGCTTGCAGGGCAAGCCGCCCGGTAAACCCTCGCGCCCGCTCTTCCGCCCTGGAACCCCAGGGGGATCGAAGGATTTACCGAGAGGTAGGTAGCGCCGCGACGGCTCTCGTCGCAAGCGGCGTTGCAGGGCGACGGCGTACCGTCGCGGGAAGGCTACGCTTCCAGCGCGTGGACCCCGCGGGGCTGCGCGCAGCCGCGGGAGGTTCAGGTGCTCGGCCGACGCCCGGACGCTGCGCTCGCGCGCGACCTGCCCGCCATCCGGCGCTTCATGCCCTTCGTCTCGCCGCGGCGGAACGATTCGCTCGTCTACTTCGAGCAGGAGATCGCCGTGGAGGCGGCGCTCGCCTACGCGGCCGAGCGCAGCCGCGGCCGGAACCCGAGCCGCCCCGTCACGCTCTTCCTGCTCGTCCTGCGGGCGATCGCACTCGTCCTCGCCGAGCGTCCGCGGCTCAACCGTTTCACCGCGGGCGGGCGCGTCTGGCAGCGCGACGGCATCTGGCTCTCGTTCAGCGCGAAGCTCCGCTTCGACGACGACGCGCCGATCCTCACGGTGAAGCGGCGCATCGACCCCGCGCTCGGCCTCGACGCGATGGTGGACGCCGTCCACGGCGGGCTCGGCGAGGGCCGCAGCGGCCGACCTTCGACCTCCGATCGCGAGATGGGCCTCCTGCTCCGCCTTCCGCCGCCCCTCGTGCGCCTCGCCGTCGGGTTCGCGCGCGGAGTCGACGCGCTCGGTCTCCTGCCGCGGGCCATGGTCGACGCCGACCCGCTCTTCTGCTCCGCGTTCGTCGCGAACCTCGGCTCGGTCGGGCTCGACGCGGGCTACCACCACCTCTGGGAGTACGGGAACTGCCCCATCTTCTGCGTCATCGGGCGCGTGAGGCCGGGCCCGAGCGGGCGCGTCGCCACGCTCAAGTGGACCTACGACGAGCGCGTCGAGGACGGGCTCTACTGCGCGCGCTCGCTCGAACGGCTGCGCGAGCTGATCGAGAGTCCGGAGAAGCTCGGCTGACCGCTTTCCCTGCGGGGCCGCGCTGTGCCATGCTTCGCGCGTCGATGGAGACGCGCGGCGCCCCTCGCCCCCTTCGGCCCGACGACGGCCGGCTCCTGCGCGGGCGCAGGAGCCGCGCGCAGATCCGCGCGGCGGCGCGGGCGCTCTTCCGCGAGAAGGGGTTCGACGGCGCGACGCTGCGCGCCATCGCCGCGCGCGCGGGAATGGGCGCGAGCTCCATCTACCGCCACATCCGCAGCAAGGAGGAGCTGCTCGTCGAGGAGCTCGGCGAGCTGCAGGAGCGCGCCTGGCGGCAGGTCCGCGCCCGCGCGGAGCGCCCGGCCGGCGCCCGCGCCGCGGTGCGCGCGTTCCTCGACGCCGAGCACGCGCTGCTCCTCGCGGATCCCGACCTCACGATCATCGCGGTGCGCGCGACGACGCACCCTGGCGCGCGCGTCGCGCGTCAGGTGCTCGCGCTGCAGGAGCGCAGCGTCGGCCTGCTCACCGAGCTGCTCCAGTCCGGCCGGGTCACGGGGGAGCTGCGCCGCGACGCGGACGTCCTGGCCGCGGCGCGCACGACGGTGTTCTTCACGAGCGGCGCGCGGGTCGCATGGGCGAACGGCCTCCTCGACGCGGAGGGCTGCCGATCGACGATCGCCGCGTCGGTCGAGCTTCTGTTCGAGGGGATCGCGGCGCGCCCGCGCGGCGAGGGGACCGCGGCGCGCCCGCGCGCCTGAGGCGCCGCCCGGAGTCGAGATGCCCGACGCGAAGCCGCCCGACCTCCTCGCCGTCTACGCCGCCGCGCAGCCGGCCAAGACCGCGCTGATCGCGGACGGCCCCGGCGGCCGGGTGCTTCGCTGGAGCTACGCCGAGCTGAACGCGCGCGTGAACCGGCTCGCGAGCCATCTCCTCGCGCGCGGAGTGCGCCCCGGCGAGCGCGTGATCTGGTGCGGCATGAACTCGCCCGAGGTCGTGGCGATGACGCACGCCGCGCGGAAGGTCGGCGCCACCGCCGTGCCGCTCAACTACCGGCTCGCGCCCGAGGAGGCCGCGTACGTCGTCGACGACTCCGACGCCGGCTTCGTGTGGGCGGACGCCGACCACGCCGAGCTCTTCGCCGGGATCCGCGACCGGACTCCGAAGGTCCGCGACGTCGCGATCTACGGCGGCCCGGCGCGGCCCGGCCAGCTCGACGCCTCGCGCTGGCTCGAGGAGGGGAGCGACGCCGAGCCCGTTCCGGCCGGCGAGCTGCTCGAGGCCAGCACGATGATCTACACCTCCGGGACGACGGGCCACCCGAAGGGCGCGGTCCGGCGCGGATCGGGCGACCCCCAGCAGGTCCGCGCGCTCGTCGAGTTCATCGGCTACCGGCCCGACGACGTCTACCTGAGCACCGGTCCGCTCTACCACTCCGGGCCGGGCGGCTTCATGGGGATCGCGTTCGCGCTCGGCAACACAGTCGTGCTGCAACGCAAGTTCGACCCCGAGGACTGGCTCCGTCTCGTCGCGACCCACGCGGTGACGACGACCTTCTCGGCGCCGACGCCGATCCGCATGGTCTGCAACCTGCCCGCCGCCGTGAAGGCGAAGTACGACGTCGGCAGCATGCGCCGCATGATCGCCAATGCGGCGCCCTGGTCGTTCGCGCTGAAGCAGGCCTACCTGGCCGACTTCCCGGCCGACTCCCTGTTCGAGGTCTACGGCTCGACGGAGCTCGGCGTCAACACCATCCTGCGTCCCGAGGACCAGCTGCGAAAGCCGGGGTCCTGCGGGCGGCCGGCGCCAGGCGTCGACGTCAAGCTCGTGGCCGAGGACGGCAGCGAGGTGCGCCAGCCGCACGTCCCAGGCGAGCTCTTCGTGCGCAGCCGGAGCGTGTTCCAGACCTACCACAAGGCGGAGCACAAGTACGAGGCCGACCGGCGCGGAGACTTCCACACCGTCGGCGACGTCGCGTACTACGACGAAGAGGGCTTCTACTTCATCTGTGACCGCAAGAAGGACATGATCATCTCCGGTGGGATGAACATCTACCCGGCCGAGATCGAGGCGGCGCTCGAGGCGCACCCGGAGGTGTACGACGTCGCGGTGATCGGGATCCCGAGCGAGGAGTGGGGCGAGAGCGTCCACGCCGTCGTGGTGCCGCAGCCCGGCGCGAGCCCGAGCGCCGAGGCGATCGTCGCCTTCGCGCGCAAGCACCTGGCGGGCTACAAGGTGCCGCGCTCCGTGTCGTTCCTCTCCGAGCTGCCGCGCACGGGCTCCGGCAAGATCCTGAAGCGCGTGCTGCGCGAGCCCTTCTGGGAAGGGCACGAGCGCCGGGTGTAGACCCCGTGGGCCCGCCGCGCACCGTGCGGTTCGGTCCCTTCGAGCTCGATCTGGCCCGCGAGCAGCTCCGCTGCGACGGGCGTCCGGTGACGCTCCAGGAGCTGCCGTTCCGGCTCCTCGCGCTCCTGCTCGAGCGGCCCGGAGAGGTCGTGCGGCGCGGGGAGATCCAGGCGCGGCTCTGGCCCGAGGGCGTCCACGTCGACTTCGAGCACGGCCTCAACACCGCGGTGAAGAAGCTGCGCCGGGCGCTGGGCGACTCGCCCGCGCGCCCGCGCTACGTCGAGACCGTTCCGCGGCGCGGCTACCGCTTCGTGGGGCGCGTGGCGCAGCGCGAGGAGGCGCGCGCCGACCGGCAGGCGCCTGCGTCCGCGTCCCTCCCGCTGCGCGCGCCGTTCGTCGGACGCCGCGACGAGCTCGCCTTCCTCGAGACCCGTAGCGCCGCCGCCTGCCTCGGCGACGGCGCGTTCGTCACGGTCGTCGGGGAGCCGGGCATCGGGAAGACCCGCCTGGTCGAGGAGCACGCCGAGCGCGCCCGCGAACAGGGCGCGCGGGTCCTGTGCGGGCGCTTCCTCGAGGACGAGGGTGCGCCGCCGTACTCCGGCTTCGCCGAGGCGCTCGGCGAGTACGTCCGGGACACGGACGTCGGCGTCCTGCGCGCGGTGCTCGGCGTCCACGCCCCCGTCCTGGCGCGCGTCGTCCCCGCGGTGCGCGAGCGGCTGGACGCTCTGCCCGAGCCGCCCGCACTCGCGCCGGAGGACGACCGCAGCCGCGTCGCGGAGGCGCTCGTCGAGTCGGTGCGCGCGCTCGCCGCGCGCGAGCCGATCGTGCTCGTGCTCGAGGACCTCCAGTGGGCGGGCACCGCGAGCCTCGCGATCCTGCCGCGCATCGCGGTCCTCGCCCCGGCGACGAGGCTCCTCGTCGTCGCGACGGTGCGCGCGGCGGACCCGAACGGCGCGCAGGCCCGCGACGTCCTCGGCCGACTCCCGCGCGGACCGCGCTGCGGCACGCTCGAGCTGCGGGAGCTCTCGCGCGAACGCGTCGGCGAGCTGGTCGAGAGCGTCGCGGGCCACGAGGTGGGCCCCGAGGTCGCCGTGGTTCTGCACCGGGGCACGGGCGGCAACCCGCTACTGCTGAATCAGCTGCTGCTCCACCTGCTCGAGGCCGGCCAGCTCGGCGGGCGCGAGGGGCTGGGTGCCGAGGCGCTCGACCGCCTCGACGCGCCCGCCACCGTGCGCGAGATCGTGGCCCGTCGCCTCGCGCGGCTCTCCGAGGACACGCGCCGGCTGCTCGGCGTCGCGTCCGTCTCGGCGTCGAGCTTCGACTTCGAGGCGGCTTGGCGGGCCTCGGGTCTCGAAGAGGAGTTCGCCCTCGACGCGCTCGACGAGGCGCTCGAGGCGCAGCTCGTCCGCGAGGCGGACGCGCCGCAGCGCTACGAGTTCTGCCACGCGCTCGTGCGGCAGATCGTGTACGAGGGGCTGAGCGCGGTGCGCCGGACGCGCGCGCACCGGCGCTACGCGGAGAGCCTCGTGCGCGTCGCGCCGGGCGGGACGCCGCGCTCGGCCGAGGTCGGCGAGCACTACTGGCGCAGCGCGGACCTGACCGGCGCGGAAGCGGGGCTGCCGCACTGCGTCGCCGCCGCCGACGTCGCCGAGCGGAGCGCCGCGTTCGGCGACAGCGCGCGGTTCCTGCGCATGGCGCTCGCGCTGGCGCCTCCCGGCAGCCAGCCGCGGCTCGAGGCGCGGCTCGGCCTCGCGCTCGCCTGGAGCGGCGACCGCGCGCACGCCGCCCAGGTGGCCTCGCGCGCCGGCGAGCTGCTCGCCGCAGCGGAGGGCGGCGACGCGGCTGCCGAGTACCTCGCGGACGCCGCCGACGCGGTGTGGTGGGCGCTCTTCGACCGCCAGGCCTGGGCCCTGGCGGAGCAGGGTCTGCGCCTCGTAGGGGGGCGGCGCGACCTCGTGTGGGCCCGGCTGCTCTCGCACGCGCTCTCCGGTCGCGAGGCGCAGGACCCGCGTCATCCGGGCGTGCCGCGCGACACGCCGGAGCGTCGCGAGCTCACGCGCGTCGTGCTGGACCATCCGCACGCGACGCAGCTGAAGGAGCACAACGAGCTCTGGCGCTTCATCGCGTTCGAGTCCCGCGACGAGGTGCGGCGGCGAGCCGCCGGAGTGAGCCACTTCCTCGGCTACTGGGCCGGCGAGTACCGGGAGGCGGTCGCGTTGACGCGGGCCGGGGTCGACGTCGCGCTGGCGCGGCAGCAGCGGCTGCGGGCGGGCCTCCTGCTCGGCCTGCTCTCGCGCCTCGAGCTCGCCCTCGGCGACGTCGCGGCGTGCGAGGCGTCGCTCGAGCGCGCCCAGCAGCTCGCGCCCGCGCTCGAGGGCTCGCCGCTCGTCGGGCTCTGGCTCGGGGCCGTCGGCGCCGAGCTCACCGTCGTGCGCGGCGAGGGCTTCGAGGCGCTCGTGCCGAGCTACCACGCCGCCCTCGCGCTCGACGTCCCCGAGATCCGCTGGGTGATGCCGGTGACGCGCGCCGGCGCGGCGCTCGCCCACGCGATGCTCGGCCGCACCGACGAGGCGCTCGGGTACGTCGACGCGGTCCGCGGCGCGCTCGACGTCGCGCCCGGCTACAGCCCGATGTACCCGCTGCTCCTGCACCTCGTCGTGCAGACCCTTTGGGTTGTGCAGCGCGCCGAGGGCCTCGCGGCGCTCGAGCGCAACCTGCGCGAGAAGGTGATCGCCCCGGACTTCCGCCACCCCCACTCCGATGCGCGCCTCTCCCTCGCCCGGGTGTGCGCCCTCGCGGGGCGCTTCGAAGAAGCAGCGCACTGGTTCGCACAGGCGCGCGCAGTCCTAGAAGAACAGGGCGCGCGGCCGCTGCGGGCGCTCTGCGACCTCGACGAGGCGATCGCGGTGGCGCGGTGCGACGCCCCGGGCGCACGCGCGCGTGCGTCCGCGCTGCTCGACGCCGCGTGCAAGGGCTTCGACGAGGTCGGCATGCCCGGCTGGCGGCGCTACGCCGAAGAGGTGCGCCGCGGCGCCTGAGGCCTCGCTCCGGATGAGGAGCGCGACGCCGCTGGCGACGAGGCCGAGCGCCAGGCCGGCCGTGGGCAGCAGGGGCTCGCCGAGGGGCGGCGCCGCGCGGAGGGGCTCGACCGCGAGGCGCACGGCGCCGAGCCCGGCCAGCGCGAGCCCGGCGCGCGCCCGGCGCGGCGCGCGCGCCAGCAGCGCGTGAAGCGCGACGAGCGCGGCGCACTCGTAGAGCGGCGTCGCGTGCACGGGCGCGCCGCCGGGTCCGAGCGCGAGCGCGAGGGGGCCGTCGCTGGCGACGCCGTGGCAGCAGCCCGCGAGGAGACACCCGAGCCGGGCGAGGGCGAGCGCGAGCGGCAGGGCGGGGAGCGACGCGTCCAGGTAGGCGTCGCGGAGCACCCGGGGACGAGGTGCGGCGAGCGCGACGCCGAGCGGGACGAAGAGCGCGCAGAAGCCGCGCGTCGGGTCGAGCAGCGCGAGCGGCAGCGCCGCGACGGCGGGAAGATGGAGCAGCGCCCAGCCGAGGTGCGCGCACAGCGCGCCGAGCACGAGACCCGCCGCGAGGCGGCTCGTCGGGACGGCGCCCGCGGACCGCGCCCGCGCGAGGCCGAGGGCCAGCGCGAACGCGGCGACGAGCAGCGCCGGCGCCAGCGCCGCGCGGCTCACTGCGCTTCGGTCCGCGGTGCGAGGCCGCGCGCCCAGGCCGTCGCCGCCACGTGGACGGCCGAGAAGTAGAGGTAGAGCGGCGGGGCGAGGAGCGGCGCGAGGAGGCGTGCCGGGGCGGCTTCCGGCGCCGCTGCGACGGCCGCGGCAGCAGCGAGGGGCGCCGCGTGCAGCGCGGCGAGCCGGCGCCCGAGGCGGCGCGCGGCGCCAGGATCGCGCGCCGCGAGCGCGCGCCGACCCGACTCCACGACGAGGAGCCACGACACCAGATGGTGGAGGGTCGCGGCCGCGAAGAGATCGCCGAAGGGGAGCCGCACGCGGCCCCCGAGCTCCAGGCCGGCCGCCAGCGCCGCGAGCGCGGCGAGCGCGAGGGCCGGCGCCTGCGCGCGGCGGCTCCGCGGAATCGGGCCGAGC
>DATAGA010000367.1:0-3443 GCA_036257215.1 Myxococcota bacterium | reverse complement strand
GGAGATCGATGTTCCCGAAGCGCTTTGGCCGGAGCTCGTCGCGTCTGCGGAGTTCGAGGCGATGAAAGCGGATGGCGCCAAGCTCGCCCCGCGCATGCTCGAGATGTTCGAGGGTGGACCCGATCGGTTCTTCCACCGCGGAACGAACGGGCACTGGCGAGACGTCTACGCGACGAGCGATCTCGAGCTCTACGAGGCGAAGGTCGAGGCGGCGTTGTCTCCGTCGCTGGCGCGTTGGCTCGAGCACGGCCGGCTCGTCGCTGGCGATCCGAGGGAAGCGGCGGACTAGCTCCCGTTCGTGGTAGAGGAGCGCGCACTCCTCACTCCGTGTCGTCGATCCACTCCGGACCGTGCGCGTGGGTCTCGTACTGCTCCATCAGCAGCCGCGTCACCCGCTCGGCCGTGCGCGGGTAGCTGTGCGAGAAGTCCCAGCGCAGCTCGGCGGAGAGCTCGCCGTCGTGACGCAGGCGTCGCGCGAGCTGCTCCGCCAGGTGCACCACCTCGCCCCAGACGCGATGCTCCTCGGTGCGCGCGAGCTCGTCGAGCCACTGCGCGACCCGGTCGCGGGCGGGCGGCTCGAGCGCGCGCAGCACGTTGTCGCTCGGCAGGCTCGTGCGCGAGCGCGGCGAGGGCTCGCGCCGGCGCAGCTCGCGCGCGAGCTCGTGGCAGACCTCGTTCGCCACGAAGTCGTCGCTCGCGGGGAGCCCGAACGAGTCGTGGTAGCGGCGCAGGTGCTCCGCGGCGATCGAGCGGGCGTACAGCCACGCCTCCTCGACGGCGTGAGCGCGCACCTCCCGCTCTGCGCGATCGAGCAGCTCGTGCGGATCGGCGTGCACGGCCTCGGGGTGGACTTCGAGCCAGCGTTCGACCTCGCCTCGCTCCATGGGGTCCTCCTGGGCGCGTCGCGACGCCGCGGAAGGCCGCAGGAGCGGCAGCACGCGACGGTGTCAGCGGCCGGAGCGGGCGTCGCGGGGCTGTGACCAGCGTAGCACGCCCGCCTCGTTTTCGGCCCCGCCGGGGGCGGATCGGCGTAGAGTGGAACCGGAGGATTCCCCGATGGCCGTTCGATTCGAGACCGCGAGCTACTTCCGCGTGATGGTGCCCCAGCGCGCCGGTCAGGGCGCGAAGCTCCTCGGGGCGCTCGCCGACGCCGGGGTCGACCTGCGCGCGGTGCACGCCTTCCCGGCGGGCACGCAGGCGCAGGTCGACCTCGTGCCCGTCGACGCCGCCGCGTTCACGCGCGCGGCGCGCCGCGCGGGGCTGCGCGTCGGCCCTCCGAAGCGCTGCTTCCTCGTGACGGGCGACGACCGCGTCGGGGCCGTCGCGGGCGTCATGGCCAAGCTCGCGGACGCCGGCATCAGCGCGACCGCCACGACGGCCGTCAGCTCGGGTCGGGGGCGCTTCGCGGGGATCCTCTGGGTCAAGCCGGCGGCGCAGGCCCGCGCCGCCCGCGCGCTCGGGGCGAGGCGGTGAGCGCCGCGCAGGACCCGCCAGGCGCGCGGCGGCTCGCATCGTTCAGGCGGGGCCACACAGCACGCCCGCCTCGCGCAGCGAAGCGATCTCCCCCTCCGAGAAGCCGGCGTCGCGAAGCACCGCCTCGCCGTCCTCGCCGTACGCGGCGACGCGACCGCTCACCCGCCAGGGCGTGCGCGAGAGCTTCACGGGCGTGCCGATCACGTGCCTCTCGCGTCCGTCGCGCTCTCCGAGTGACACCGCCATGTTTCGGGCGCGGGCCTGGGGGCTTCGGTGCGCCTCGTCGATGCTCCGCACGGGGCCCGACGGGACGCCCGCGGCCCGCAGCCGCGCCACCCAGGCCTCGGTGGTGTCCGTGGCGAAGATCGCCTCGAGCTCGGCGAACAGCTCCGGCTTGTTGCGCAGGCGCACGAGCGTGTTCGCGAACCGCTCGTCGGCGGCCAGGTCCGGCCGGCCGATGGCGCGGCACAGCCGCTCCCAGTTCGACTGGGTGGCTGCGCCGAGCGTGAGGTGGCCGTCGGCGGTCGCAAAGGCGGCGTAGGGCGAGGCCAGCCGGTGCGACGAGCCGGCCGGCCCGGGCACCTGCCCGGTATCGAACCAGGTCGCCGACTCCCAGACCGTGTACGCGAGCGCGGCCTCGAAGAGCGAGGTGTCGACGTGCTGACCGCGTCCGGTGCGCTCGCGCTCGAGCAGCGCGGACAGGACGCCCATCGCGGCGAAGCCGCCGGCGTTCAGGTCCGAGAGCGGAACTCCGGCCACGACCGGCGGGCGGCCGGGCTCGCCGGTCAGGCTCATGATGCCGGCCGCGCCCTGCGCCACGAGGTCGAAGCCCGGCTGGTCGGCCTCGGGGCCGCTCGCACCGAAGCCCGTGATCGAGCACGTCACGAGCCGTGGGTTGCGCTCGCGCAGCGCGCCGGGGCCGACGCCCAGGCGCGCCAGCGTCCCCGGCCGGTAGTTCTCGACGAAGACGTCGGCGCGGTCCGCGAGCCGCCGCAGCAGGTCGACGCCGCGCGGGTCGCGCAGGTCGACCGCGAGGCTGCGCTTGCCGTGGTTCACGGCGTCGTACGGCCGAAAGGCGCCGCGCGAGAGCGTCTGGTTGCGGCGCAGGTCGTCGCCGCCGCCCGCGCGCTCCACCTTGACGACGTCGGCGCCCATGAAGGAGAGCAGCAGCCCACAGTAGGAGCCCGCCATCACGTGCGTCACGTCGAGCACGCGGATGCCCGCGAGCGGTCCGCCCTCCGCCTGCGTCTGTGACAAGGGCGCCTCCGTGCGTGTAGGGTACACGCGTGGCCGGGCGTGTCCGTCACGAGAAGGAAGGCGGCGTCGGCTGGGTCGTCTTCGACCAGCCCGAGCGCCGCAACGCCATCTCCGTCGAGATGTGGGAGCAGCTGCCCGGCGCCGTCGGGGCCCTGGGCGGGGATCCGGAGGTGCGCGCGGTCGTCCTGCGCGGCGAGGGCGACGCCTTCGTGGCCGGCGCGGACATCTCCCAGTTCGCGGAGCAGCGCACGGCGGCCGGCGACGTGTCGAACTACGGGCGCCTGGCGGGCCGCGGCATGGGAGCGTTGCTCCAGCTCGAGAAGCCGCTGCTGGCCGCGATCCACGGCCCGTGCGTCGGCGGCGGCGTCGTCGTCGCGCTGACCGCCGACCTGCGCTTCGCCGCCCACGACGCCGTCTTCCGGATCCCGGCCGCGCGGCTCGGCCTCGGCTACGAGGCGGCCGGCGTCGACGCACTGGCGGGCGCCGTCGGCTGGAGCTCGGCGCTCGACCTGCTCCTCAGCGCGCGTGCGATCGACGCCGAGGAGGCGCGTCGCATCGGCCTCGTGAACGAGGTCCGGCCCGCCGCCGAGCTCGACGACTTCGTCCGCGAGCGGGCCCGGCGCATCGCCGAAAACGCGCCGCTCACGCTGCGGGCCATGAAGATCGCCGCCCGCGAGCTGCGCAAACCCGCGGCCCTGCGCGACCTCGACGCC
>DATAGA010000011.1:0-3840 GCA_036257215.1 Myxococcota bacterium | reverse complement strand
CGCGGGATCGTAGAAGTGCGCGACGATCTCGTCGGCGAGGGAGAGTCCCGCCGCGAGCCAGCGGTCGCCGGCGCCCGCCCGGTGGAGGTCGAGGGCGGCCGCGAGCACCGCGGCGAGGTCGTCGAGGAAGGCGCGCTGCTTCCCCCGGCCTTCGGCGTACACGCGCAGGAGTCGGCCCTCGTCGTCGCGCAGCCGAGTCAGCACGAAGTCCCCGGCCGCGGCAGCGTCGGCGACCATCGCGTCGTCGCCGAGGAGGGACCCCGCGTAGGCGAGGCCCGAGATCGCGAGTCCGTTCCACGAGGCGACGCGCTTGCGGTCGGTCGCCGGCCACACGCGCTGCGCGCGGGCGGCGTAGAGCGCCTCGCGCTCGGGGGCGAGGTACGGGCGCGGCGCCCGGGCGACGTCCCAGAGCACCGTCGTCTTGTGCTCGAAGTTGCCCTCGGGCGTCACGGAGTAGGCGGCGCAGAACTCGTCGCCCCGCTCGGGTCCGAGCACGGCGCGCACCTGCTCGGGCGTCCAGACGTAGAACTTTCCCTCCTCGCCTTCGCTGTCGGCGTCCTGGCTGGCGAAGAAGCCGCCGTCCGGCGCGCGCATCTCGCGGCCGAGGTAGCGGGCCGTCTCGCGGAGCGGCCAGACGAGGTCGTCGTCGGTCGCGCCCGCGCGCCGCCACGTCTCCGCGTAGACCCGCAGCAGCTGGCCCTGGTCGTAGAGCATCTTCTCGAAGTGCGGCACGCCCCAGTGGCCGTCCACGCAGTAGCGGTGGAAGCCGCCGCCGAGCTGGTCGTAGAGGCCACGCCGCGACATCTCGCGGCAGCTGTGCGCGAGGAACGACTGCACGTCGGCCCCTTCCGCGGGCGGGAGCACGTCCTGCGCTGCCAGGAGGAGCTCGAGGTTCGTCGGCGTCGGGAACTTCGGCGCGCCGCCGGTGCCGCCGTGGACGCGGTCGGCGCGCTCCATGAGCGCGCGCGCGGCCTCCGCGAGCGTCGACTCGTCGGCGAGCCCTTGTGCGACGCCCGCCGGGCGCGCTTCGAGCGTCTGGAGGATGCGCCGAGCCGTCTCGTCGACCTGCCCGCGCTGATCGCGGTAGGCGCGCGCGGCGGCGCGAAGGACGTCGCGGAAGGCGGGGAGCCCGTGGCGCGGCTCGGGCGGGAAGTACGTGCCTCCGTAGTACGGGCGGCCGTCGGGCGCGCAGAAGACCGTGAGGGGCCAGCCGCCATGGCCGTGGAGACGCACGACCGTGTCCATGTAGATCTGGTCGACGTCGGGCCGCTCTTCCCGGTCGACTTTCACCGGCACGAACAGCTCGTTCATGAGGGCGGCGGTTGCCTCGTCCTCGAACGACTCGCGCTCCATCACGTGGCACCAGTGGCACGCGCTGTAGCCGATGGAGACGAGCAGCGGCCGGTCCTCGGCGCGAGCGCGCTCGAGCGCCTCGGGCCCCCAGGGATACCAGTCCACCGGGTTGCGCATGTGCTGGCGCAGGTACGCGCTGGTTTCGGCGGCGAGGCGGTTCGGCGGTCGCCCGGCGTCGGTGCCCATCGCGCGAGGGTAGCGGTCCGCGCGACGCGGCCCGCCCCGGCGCGGGCCTGGCGCTCGCCTATCCTCACGGGTTCCGGTGTACGACGTCGTCCTCCATCCCGGCCGGGACAAGGCGGTCCGCCGCCGGCACCCGTGGGTGCTGTCCGGCTCCGTGGCGCGCGAGCCCGGCGCGACGCCTGCCGGCGAGCTCGCGCGCGTCACGTCCGCCGAAGGCGAGGTCCTCGGCTATGGCGACTACTCGCCGCGCTCTCAGCTGCGCGTGCGGCTCGTCGCGTTCGGCAAGGACGCGCCGGCCGCGGACTGGCTCGACGAGCGGCTCGCCGCGAGCGCCGAGCGCCGCGCGACCGACCCGCTGCTCGAGGGCACCGACGCGCTCCGGCTCGCGAACGCCGAGGGCGACGGACTCCCGGGCCTCGTGCTCGACCGCTACGCGGGGGTCGTGGTCGTGCGGGCGTCGACGGCCGCGATGGCCGCGCGCCGGGCGGAGGCGGTGCGCTTCGCGGCGACGCTTCCGGGCGTCACGTCGGTGGTCGCGCGCGACGACGCGACGGCCGCGCGGCGCGAGGGCTTCGAGCCGTCGAGCGAGCTCCTCGCGGGCGCGCCGCCGCCCGCGCGCGTCGAGATCCGCGAGCACGGGCGCGTCTACCAGGTGGACGTCGCGCGCGGCCAGAAGACCGGCTTCTACCTCGACCAGCGCGACGCGCGCAGCCTCGTCGAGCGCCTCGCGCGCGGACGCCGCGTGCTCGACCTGTTCGCCTACACGGGCGGGTTCGCGGCGGCCGCCGCGCGCGGCGGAGCGCCGTCGGTGACGCTGGTCGACGCCTCGGAGGCGGCGCTCGCGCTCGCCCGCGCGCACGTGGAGCGCAACCGCGGCGGCGCGTGCGAGGCGCGCTTCGTCGTGGGCGACGCGTTCGAAGCGGCGCGCCGGCTGCGCGAGCGCTTCGACCTCCTCGTGGTCGACCCACCGCCGCTGGCGCGGCGGAGCGCCGACGTGCAGCGCGCGTCGCGCGCCTACAAGGACGTCTTCCTCCACGCGCTCCGCGCCGCCGCGCCGGGCGCGTTCGTGCTCGTCTTCCGCTGCAGCCACCACGTCTCGAGCGACCTCCTGCGCAAGATCGCGTTCGGCGCCTCGCTGGACGCGCAGCGCCCCGTACAGGTCCTCGCGACGCTCGGCGCGCCCTCCGACCACCCGGTCGCGCTCGACCACCCGGAGGGCGAGTACCTGAGCGGGCTCCTGCTGCGCGCGTGAGGGACGGCGGCGGAGCGCACGCAGCCGGGTTGCGGGCGTGAGCACCCAGGCAGTCGCGGGCCCGGTGGCGGACGCACTCCGCCGCGTGCGACACCATCTCGCGTCGCGCGGCGCCGCGCTCGAGGCCGCGTTCGTCGCCGCTCTCGCCGGGGAGGCGACGCGCGACCCCGTGCTGGCCGTCGCGTCCGCCGGGCAGGAGACGAGCGGCGCGCTCGGCCCGCTCGTCGCCGGCGACGCGGCCGGGCCCGGCGTGGCGAGCACAGTGGACGCGCTCGGCTGGCTGGGCGTCCTCGGCCTGCACGAGGGCGCGGTCGTGGAGCGCGCGGTCGCGTTCCTCGCCGCGGCCCAGGAGCGCGACGGGAGCTGGCGGGACCCCGGCGCGAACGGAGCGGAGCAAGAGGCCGCGCTCGTGGCGTCTGTGTGCGCGGTGATGGCGCGCGCGCCGGCTGCGCGGCTCTCGGCGCTGCGGCGCGGCGGCGCCGCGCTCGGCGTCCGCTGGTCCCGCGAACGCGTCCAGGCCGGGAGCTACCCGCTCATCTCCGGGTATCTGGCCGCGCTCGCCTCGCTCCCGGCGGACCTCGACGTGGCGGACGAAGCGCTCCAGTGGTGCGGCCGCGAGCTCGAGCGCGGCTTTCGCACCGGTACCCTCGGCGCGCCGGCGGTGGCGGCCGTCTTCGTGCGCTGCGACGCACACGCCCTTCCCGGGTCTCGCCTGCGGGCGGAGGAGGTCGGACTCGCGCTGCTCGCCGCGCAGCAGGAGGACGGCGGCTTTCCCGGGGACGGCCCGCCCGAGCGCGCCGCCTGCGTGGCGGCCGCGGCGCTGCGCCACCTCGCACCCGCGCTGCGCTGAGGGCGTCGCTCGCGACGCGCGTCGCCGTTACCCTCCCGCGCCCATGACCTTGAACCTCGCTGCGCTGCACGAGGCGATCGCGGACGCCGTTCCGGAGCGCGAGTGCCTGATCTTCCGCGACCGCCGCCTGCGCTGGTGCGACGTGACCGACCGCTCCCGGCGCCTCGCCGACGTGCTGCGCCGCCACGGCCTCGGCTGCCGG
>DATAGA010000645.1:0-4720 GCA_036257215.1 Myxococcota bacterium | reverse complement strand
GGCTTCGCGCTCCTCGCCGGCCTCGTGCTCGCGGTGGGACCCGAGCGCCTCGGCGCCGCGCTCGCCACGGCCGACCCGCGCTGGCTCGCCCTCGCCGCGCCCGGCTTCCTGCTGTTCACGCTGGCCAAGGCGCTGCGCTGGCGCGCGCTGCTCTCGCTCGGAGGCATCCACTACCCGCTCTCACGGGCGCTCGTCGTCTACCAGGCGAGCGCGTTCCTCGCGTTCGTGACGCCCGGCCGCGTCGGCGACTTCGCCAAGGTCGCCTACCTGCGGCGGGACGTCGGCGCGTCGTGGGCCGCCGGGGTCGCGACGACGCTGGCCGACCGCGTGTTCGACCTCGCGGTCCTCGCCGCCGCAGCGGCGCTCGCGCTCGCCGTGGCCGCGCCGCCCGGGCCGCTGCGCGGCGCGCTCCTCGGCGGGCTGGCCGCGGCGGCGCTCGGCGCGCCGGTGCTCGTCTCGCCGCGCGTCCAGCGGCTCGCGCTCGCCGGGCTCGCGCGCACGTCCTTCGCCGCGCGCGGTACGCAGGCGCTGCAGCGCCCCGTCGAGCGACTCGCCGAGGAGCTCGGCCGGCTCTGGTCGCCACGCCTCGTCGGGCTCGCCGTGCTCAGCGCGGCGGGCTTCGCCTGCCTCTTCGCCGGCGCCCACGCGCTCGCGCGCGCTCTCGCGCTGCCGATCGACTTCGCGACGACCGCGTACGCCGTCGCGACCGCGTCGGTCGCCGCGCTCCTCCCGGTGAGCGTCTCGGGCATCGGCACGCGCGACGCCGCGCTGGTGCTGCTCCTCGCGCCCCACGGCGTCCCGGCGCCGCAGGCGCTCTCGTTCTCGCTGGCCTATCTCGCCTTCAGCCTCGCGTTCTCGAACGGGCTCGGCGCGCTGTTCTGGCTGCGCGACCCGCTCGCCCCGCGCGAACGCGCGGCGGCGGCCCCGTGACCGCGGCGTCCGACGCGGGCGCGCGGACCGACGGAGCGGAGCGCGCCGAGGACGCGGGCCCCGCGCCGCCCGCCGCGCAGGGCCCCGGGCGCCGGCGCACGCGACGGCTCGAGGCCGCGCTGCTCGCCGCCTCGCTCGTCGCGCTCGCGCTCGGCGGCGCGCGCGCGCTCACGGACCGCTTCGAGTTCGCCGCCGACGCCGAGCACCTCGTGATGGCGTGGAACCTGGCCCACCACGGCGTCGTGTCGCGCTACGACTCGCCCGGCGCCGAGCCGCGCCCGACGTGGCGGCGCGAGCCGCTCTACCCGGCGCTGCTCGCCGTCTACCTCGCCGCGGCCACCGATCCCGCCGTGCACGATCTCGAATGCCTCTCGCGGGGCGCGCCGCCTTGTCGCCCGCTGCTGCGCGGGCTGAAGCGGGTCAACGTCGCGATCTTCCTCGCGCTCGCCGCGGCCAGCTTCTGGGCCGCGCGCGAGGTGCTCGGCCCGGGGCTCCTCGCCTGGGCCGCCTTCGCCGCGGTCGTCGCGAACGGCGTGTTCTGGGGGCTGCTCGACGACCTGCGCACGGAGACGGCGGCGGCGCTCGCGCTCGTCGTGGCCTCGACGTTCCTCCACCGCATCGCGCGCGGCTCGCGGCGCGCGCGAGACGTCGCGGGCGCGGGCGTCGCGTTCGGGCTCCTGATCCTCACGAAGGCGATCTTCCTCTACGTGCTGCCCGCGCTCCTCGCGCTGGCCGGCTGGCTCGCGCTGCGGCCTGCGGGGCGCGCGGCGGCGCTGCGCCTGTGCGCCGCCGCGGCCCTCGCGTTCGGCGTCGCCGGAGCGTGGATGGCGAGGAACGCCTTCCACGGCGGCCGCTTCGTCGTGGCCGAGGACCGCGCAGTGCTCGCGATCCGCGCCGAGTACGACACCATGACGTGGCGCGAGTGGCGCGCCGCCTGGCTCTACTACGCGCGCGAGCTCGGCCCGGTCGGGCGCCGGCTCGAGCGCGACTTCGCTCCGGCCGACTGGGAGCGCCTGCGGCGCGACCACCCCGACGGCTTCTACCTGCGCGCGAAGCGCAACGTCGGCGCCGCGGCCCAGCGGGCCGGGCCGCTGCGCCCCGACGGCCGCGAGCCGAAGGGGCTCGACGCTGCGGCGCGCGCCGTGATCCTCGACCACCTGCCGATGCATCTCGCGCTGATCGGCCCGCTCGCGGTGCAGGCCGCACTGGTCCGCGAGGCGGGCTCCCGCCCCTGGCCGCTCGGAGCGGCCCTCGATCGGCTCGCCTTCGCGATCGTGCCGGGGCTCCTGCTCGCGTCCGCCGTCGCGCTCGCGCGGGGGCGGCTCGCCGCGCTCGCGTTCCTGCTGCCGTCGCTCGCCTCCTTCGCGCTCCACGTCGGCGCGACGCACGCCATCGCGCGCTACTCGTGGCCGCTCCTCCCGGTGGCGACGATCGCCTGGGCGGCGCTGCCGGCGCTCGCCTTCGGTGGCCGCACCTCGCGCGCGAATGGACGCCCCTAGAGCGCGACCCAAGAGTCGTTGCAGCAGCTTCCTTTCCGGATCGGATAGCCGACCGAGCCGGCTTCGCCGGCTCCTGTCGGCTAGCGGGCGCTCAGCCCGCAGCCGGGCGCGTCGAAGACGCCCTCGGCCACGAGGAACCGTTCGACGGCGTCGGCGGCGATCACGTGCCCGCTCGGCGTCCAGTGCGGGTCGTGCGGGAACCGGATGTCGCTGCGGCCGTCGAACGCGGGGTCCAGCGCGAGGCTCGCGACGCTCCGCTCGCGAAGCGCAGCGAGGAGCCGCTCGCGCGGCGGATCGGAGAGCGGCGCCGCCACGACGAAGAAGCGCGCTCCACCCGCTCGCGCCGATCGATCCATGCGCTCGAGCATCGCGAGCGTGAGCGAGAGATCCACGTCGTACTTGTTGTCGCGCGGCGCGGCCTCCGCGACCGCGCTCGCCGTTCCCGCCCGTCGCTCGGCGGGGCGCCCGTCCGCGGCCCGTCGCTCGCGCCGGCGGCCCTGCCGCTCCTCCTCCTGCGCGGCGCGCAGCTCGCGCTTGCGCCGCTCCTTGTGCGCCTCGGTCCCCTCGCGTTCCTCGCGCACCGCCGCGAGCCAGCTCGGAAGGCGGTACAGCCGGAACAGCAGATACGTGTGGAAACGCAGCCAGCGCTCGAAGCGCTGCCCTACGCCGCCGCGCGGGACCGGGACCTGATGCAGCGCCAGCGTCCCTTCGGCGCCGAGCTCGAAGTAGGGCTTGAAGTAGCCCGAGCTCGAGCGCTCGAGGTTCTCGAGCACGTCGTTCGCGTAGAAGAGGAGAACGACCGCGTCGGGGCGGAGCGCGAGGCCGCGCTCCTCGAGGTAGAGCAGCTCCTGGTCCGTGCCGTAGCCCGGGACGCCGGCGTTCACGATCTCCCACTCGGGGCGGCGCGCCTCCACGAGCTCGTGCCAGATCTGCTCGCGCTCGACGCCGTAGCCCCAGGCGTACGAGTCGCCGAGCGCCAGCATGCGGCAGCGGCCGGGCACCCGGTCCATCGGATAGTCGCGGTCGCGCTGACCGGCAGCGTTGATCTCGATGCGCGGGGCGAAGTCGCGGTGGAGCTGCACGCCGCTCGCCCCGGGGCGGTTCGACCAGCCGAGGCGCTCGTCGTAGCGCCAGAACGTCCGGCTGGCGTTCTCGGGCGCCCACTGCGGCAGCAGGTACCAGCTGGCGACCTCCGCGCACGCGAGCGAGAGCGCGAGCGACGCGGCGATCACGGCGAGATTCGCGAGCACTCGCCGCACCCCACCCCCCCGAATTGCCGCGGCGCCGGCGCGCCGGTAGATTCGCCAAGCTGCGGCGAGCCGGGATCGCAGGGTCCCGACCGAGTTCGGGACCCGTGAACCCCGCCAGGTCCGGAAGGAAGCAACGGTAGCGGGGTCCCGGCTGTGGCCGGGGGTGCCCTGCGATCCTTGCTCGGCGCAGCGCGCGGCCGGGCGTCGAGCGTGGCCCCGCGGCGGCGACCGGCCCGACGCTCCCTTCGAGAGGGCCCTCCCCCCTTGTCCTATCAGGTCCTAGCCCGCAAGTGGCGGCCCGCCCGCTTCGACGAGGTCGCGGGGCAGGCCCACGTCACGACCGCACTGCGCAACGCCATCCGCAGCGGCCGCATCCCGCACGCGCTGCTCCTCGCCGGGCCCCGCGGCGTGGGCAAGACGACGCTCGCGCGGCTCCTCGCGCGGGCGCTCAACTGCGAGAAGGGCCCCACCCCCGAGCCGTGCGGGACGTGCAGCTTCTGCCGCGAGATCGCCGCAGGCACCTCGACGGACGTGCAGGAGATCGACGCGGCGAGCCGCACCAGCGTCGACGACGTGCGCGAGATCGTCGAGGCCGTGCGCTACGCGCCGACGCCGGGCAAGTGGCGGATCTTCGTCGTCGACGAGGTGCACATGCTCTCGGCCGCGGCCTTCAACGCGCTGCTGAAGACGCTCGAGGAGCCGCCGCCGCGCAGCCTCTTCGTGTTCGCGACGACCAACCCCGAGAAGATCCCGTTCACCGTCGTCTCGCGCTGCCAGCGCTACGACCTGCGCCGGCTCGCCGCCGCGGAGGTCGCCGCGCGGCTGCGCGACGTCGCGGCGGCCGAGGGGCTGCGGCTCTCGGAGACGAGCCTCCTGCGTCTCGCGCGCGCGGGCGAAGGCTCGCTGCGCGACGCCCTCACGCTGCTCGACCAGGTCGTCGCCGTCGGGGGCGCGGAGGTCGGCGACGCCGAGGTCGCGGCGATCCTCGACCTGATCGACCCGCAGCTGGTGAACGGCATCCTGCGCGCGTGCCTCGAGCGC
>DATAGA010000632.1:0-2068 GCA_036257215.1 Myxococcota bacterium | reverse complement strand
GCCGCGACGAGCGGCGCGAGGAAGGGGTCGAGGGCGAGCTGCTCCTCGATCGCGCCGACGTCGCTCTCGAGGTCGAAGAGGCTGCGCACGCGCGTGAGGATCGAGGGAAGAGCGCGCAGGTCCGGGAAGTCGATCAGCGCGGCGAGCGCGGCGCGGCCTGGCACGGGCTCGACGGCCAGGGTTCCGACCGAGCCGTGGAGCGAGATGGATCGCCAGTAGCGTTCCGGCGTGACGACCTCGACGCCCGGAGTGGCGCGCGCGGCGAGGAACTCGACCATCGCGTCCCAGTCGTACGGCGCGGCGTACCCGAGCGTCAGCCGGATGACCGTCGTCGGCTTCGCGCCCGACGGGCGCTCGCGCCGGAGCGCCGACGGCGGCCGCCCGTACAGGGCCCGGAACTTCTCGTTGAATCGGCGCACGCTCCCGAACCCGGCGGCGAACGCGACGTCCGCCATCGGCATGCGCGTCTCGTGGAGCAGCTGCTTCGCGAGCAGCACGCGGCGCGTCTGCGCGACCGCCAGCGGCGAGGCGCCGAGGTGCTCCCGGAAGAGGCGCCGGAGCTGCCGCGCCCCCAGCCCGAGCCGAGCGGCGAGCGCTTCGACGTCGCCCGCCTCGAGCGCGCCCTCGTCGATGAGAGCGAGCGCGCGCTTCACGCTGCGCGAGGTGTCGGGCGGGCCGAGCGCCGGCGAGCACTCGGGCCGGCAGCGCAGGCAGGGCCGGAAGCCCGCCTCCTGGGCCGAGGCGGCGCTCGGGTGGAACTCGACGTTCTCGAGCTTCGGCGTCCGCGCGGGGCAGATCGGCCGGCAGTAGATGCCCGTCGTCCGCACGGCGACGAAGAAGCGCCCGTCGAAGCGCGCGTCGCGCGTCTGGAGCGCGCGGTAGCAGAGAGCGCGATCGAGCAGCATCGGTGGGAGGGTGCCAGCTCGGCGGCGCCGCGGCTCGCGGGAATCGGACGTGGCCACCCGAGCAGCCGGAACGCCCCGGGGAGCGCTCCCCGTCAGCGAATCGCGCCGCGCGCGCGCAGGGCCGCGCGGCGCGCCTCGTCGTAGCCGAGCGCGGCGAGCACCTCGTCGGTGTGCTGGCCCACAGCGGGCGCCGGCCGGGTCGGCGCGGCCGGGCTGCCCTCCACGGCGATCGGGTTCGCGACGCTCCGCACCGCGCGCCCGCGCGAGTCGAGCGCATCGCGCAGGATGCCGGCGGCCTCGAGCTGCGGGTCGTCGACGAGCCGGTCGAGCCGCGCCACGTGGGTGAAGGTCACGCTCTCCTCGTCGAGCGCCTTGCGCCAATGCGCGTACTCGCGGCCGGCGATGACGGGGGCGACGATCGCGTAGAGCTCCTTCGCGCGCGTGCGGCGCTCCGCGCGCGTCGCGAAGCGGGGGTCCGCCGTCAGGTCGGCGCGCCCGAGCGCCCGGCACAGCCCCGGCCAGAGCTTGTCCTCCTGCACCAGCGCGAGGAGGATCCACTCGCCGTCGGACGTCTCGTACTGGTTCACGAGCGCGTTGTCGGGCTGGTGGCAGTCGACGCGGCGGAAGTGCTCCGCTCCGCACAGCGTCGCCTGCAGGTAGATCGCGTTGGACCAGGCGCCATTGGCGAGGAGCGAGCTGTGCACCTTGGCGCCGCGCCCGGTTCGCTCGCGCCGGTAGAGCCCCAGCATGATGGCGCCGAAGAGCGCCATCGCGCTCGGATGGTCGCCCATCCCCGGCACCGAGAGCGCCGGCACACCGCCCCGCGGCCGCACGGCGTCCTGGAGGCCCGAGCGCGCCCACCAGGCGGTCGCGTCGTAGCCGGGCTTCTCCGCCTCGGGCCCCTCCTCGCCTAACCCGGTCGCGTGGGCGTAGACGAGGCGCGGGTTCAGCGGCACGAGGTCGCGCCAGTCGAGCCGCAGCGAGCGCAGCACGCGCAGCGGATAGTTGGTGACGAAGACGTCGGCCTCGCGCGCGAGACCGAGGAGCACCTCGCGCGCTTCGGCGTCCTTCAAGTCGAGCGCGACGCTGCGCTTGCCGCGGCCCGTCAGCAGCCAGCAATAGTCCTCGTCGCACTTCGGGAGCGGCGGCATCTGGTGGAGGTA
>DATAGA010000609.1:0-3599 GCA_036257215.1 Myxococcota bacterium | reverse complement strand
CGTGCTGAAGACGGGTGGCGACAATCCGCTGGTCAAAGCGGTTGCCGAAGACATGAAGGCCCGCGGCACGAAGCCCGAGCGGCCCACCGGCGTGAAGACCCCAGAGGACGCCCAGCGAGTCGTGCTCGAGCACATGGCGCGGGTGTCGGAGATCCTCGCGAAGAAGGCGCCGGCCGAGGCCGAAGGCTTCAAGCGCTGGCTGGTCGACGTGGCGAAGCGCGTCGCAGAGGCGTCGAACGAGGGCGGCTTCCTCGGCTTCGGCGGCGAGCGCGTGTCGCCCTCGGAGCAGGCCGCGATCCAGGCGGTGGCCGACAAGCTCGGCGTCCCGGTCTGACCCACTCCCGAGGGAGCGCCGCCCGCCCCGGGCAACGTCGCCCGACGCGACGCGGCCGCCAAGGGAGTCCGTCATGTCACGCCATCGAACGCGTCTCTTCCTGCTCGCCGGCGCTGCGGCGCTCGTCGTCGCTGCGCCTGGGTCGGCCAAGCGCCGTCCGGAAGCTCCGCTCCCCATCGCGAAGATCTACTTCGAGTACAACTCGTCGGCGAACGACCTCGGGGTCCACGTCATCGCCGACGGAGAGGACTGGCGCCGCTTCCAGCTCGAGAACCCCGCCGGCCGCAAGCTGATCCGCCTCGACGCCCGCGGTCCGTACCGCGAGCTCGGCCTGACCGAGCTCTTCTTCGAGGGCGCGGAGCCGAGCCTCGACGACGTGCCCCTCGACGAGCTGCTCGCCCTCTTCCCCGAGGGCGAGTACGAGTTCGAGGCGCTCGGCGTGGACGGCGTGGAGCAGGTCGGCGTCGGCATCCTGAGGCATGCCATTCCGGCGGGGCCGGAGGTGACGGCCGACGTCGGGCCGGGCGACTCGATCGCAATCCGCTGGGAGCTGGTCGACGCGCCGCCGCCCGGCTTCCCGAGCCGCCCGATCGACGTCGTGGCGTATCAGGTGATCGTCGAGCCGTTCCAGGTGAACCTGCCGGGCACGGCGACGCAGGTCACGCTGCCGCCCGAGTTCGCAGCGTCGCTCGCCCCCGGGGAGCACCCCTTCGAGGTGCTCGCGATCGAGGCGAGCGGGAATCAGACCATCACGGAGGGATCGTTCACGACGCAGTGACGCCCGCGGTGGGCCGGCGGCTGCAAGCGGCGCGGACCGCTCCGCGCCGCTTGCAGCTCGCACCGGCGCTGGGCTAGGCAGTCGCCGAGGTCGACGCTCCGCCCCGACCTGCGAGGGTTCGTGTCGTCCGCAGCGCCGCCCTACCGCGATCCGTCGGCCGAGCTCGAGAAGCGCGCCGAGGACCTGCTCGCGCGCATGACCCTCGACGAGAAGCTCGCCCAGCTCGGCTGCGTCTGGTCGACGCAGCTCGTCGAGGGCCGCGCGTTCTCGGAGCGGAAGGCCCGCGAGCTGCTCGCGCACGGCACGGGGCAGATCACGCGGATCGGCGCGTCGACGGGGCTGCGTCCCCACGAGAGCGCCGCGTTCGCCAACCGCATCCAGCGCTTCCTCGCCGAGGAGACGCGGCTCGGGATCCCGGCGATCGTGCACGAGGAGAGCACCGCGGGCCTGTGCGCGCGGGACGCCGACCAGTTCCCGCAGGCGATCGGGCTCGCGGCGACGTTCGACCCGACCCTCGTCGAGCGCATCGGCCGCGTGATCCGGGCGCAGATGCGCGCCGTCGGCGCGCGCCACACGCTGGCGCCCGTCCTCGACGTGACGCGCGACCCGCGCTGGGGGCGCACCGAGGAGACGTACGGCGAGTGCCCGTACCTCGCCTCGCGCCTCGGGGTCGCCTACGTGCGCGGCGTGCAGGGCGAGAACCTCTCGGGCGGCGTCGCCGCCACGGGGAAGCACTTCCTCGGGTACGGGCTCTCGGAGGGCGGACTCAACCACGCGCCCGTCCAGCTCGGCGCGCGCGAGCTGCGCGAGGTGTTCGCGGCGCCGTTCGCCGCCGCGATCGCCGAGGCGGGGCTCGCGACGGTGATGAACTCGTACGCCGCGGTCGACGGGCTCCCGTGCGGCGGCGCGAAGGAGATCCTCGACGACCTCCTGCGCGGCGAGCTCGGCTTCGACGGGCTCGTCGTCGCCGACTACTTCACGACGGTGCTCCTGATCGCACACCACCGCGTGGCGGCGGACAAGGGCGAGGCCGCGGAGCTGGCGCTGCGCGCCGGCCTCGACGCCGAGCTGCCCCAGCTCGACTGCTACGGCGCGCCGCTGCGCGAGCGGATCGAGGCCGGGCGCGTGCCCGAGGCGCTCGTCGACCGCTCGGTGCGCCGCGTGCTGCGGCTCAAGCTCGCGCTCGGCCTCTTCGAGGCCCCGTACGTCGACGACGGCGCGGCCGACGCGGCGTACCAGACGCCTGCTGCCCGCCGTCTCGCGCGCGAGGCCGCGGCGAAGTCGCTGGTGCTGCTGCGCAACGAGGGGGCGCTGCTCCCGCTCTCGCGCGGGCTGCGCCGCGTCGCCGTGCTCGGTCCCGCCGCCGACGACGTGCGCCTCCACCAGGGCGACTACAGCTACCCGGCCCACGTCGAGATCGTCTACCGCCGCCAGGGCGGCGACCCGGGCATCCTGCCGCGCTCCGACGCCGTCGCGTTCGCGCCCGGCCCGTACTACCCGCCCACGGTCACGCTGCTCGAGGGCATCCGCGCCGCGGTGTCGGCCGGCACGGAGGTCGTGCACGCGCGCGGCTGCGACGTGACCGGCGACGACCGCTCGGGCTTCGAGGCGGCGCTCGCCGCCGCGCGCGGAGCCGACGTCGCGATCGCGTGCGTGGGCGGGAAGTCGGGCCTCCTCCCCGACTGCACGAGCGGCGAGTTCCGCGACGCCGCGGACCTCGGCCTGACGGGCGCGCAGCAGGCGCTCGTCGAAGCGCTCGTCGCGACCGGAACGCCGGTCGTGGTGGTGCTCGTGAACGGTCGCCCGCTCGCGCTGCCCTGGATCGCGCAGCACGTGCCCGCGGTGCTCGAGGCGTGGCTCCCCGGCGAGGAGGGCGGGCACGCGGTCGCCGACGTGCTGTTCGGGCGCACGAGCCCGTCGGGCCGCCTCCCGATCACGCTGCCGCGCGCGGTCGGCCAGGTCCCCGTCTACTACAACCACCGGGCGGGCGGCGGCAAGAGCCAGATGCTCGGCGACTACTCCGACCTCCCGGTCGCGCCGCTCTACCCGTTCGGCCACGGGCTCTCCTACGCGCGCTTCGAGTACGCGGCCCTCCGGATCGAGCCGGCCGCCATCTCCACGAGCGGGCGCACGCGCGTCACGCTCGAGGTGACGAACGCGAGCGACGTCGAGGCCGACGAGGTCGTCCAGCTCTACGCGCGCGACCCGGTCGCCAGCGTCCCGCGACCGGTGAAGCAGCTCGTCGGCTTCCTGCGCGTCCCGCTGCGCCCCCACCAGACGCGGCTCGTCGTGTTCGAGCTCGATGCGAGCCAGCTCGCCTTCTACGGCCAGGGCGGCGCCCTCGCGGTCGAGGCCGGCGCGATCGAGGTCATGGTGGGCGCCTCGTCGGCGGACGTGCGGCTCGAGGGGCGCTTCGCGATCGAGGGCGAGCGCCGCACGCTGCGCCCCGGCGAGCGGGTCCCGACGCTCGCCTGGGCCGTCGCGTGA
>DATAGA010000357.1:0-2348 GCA_036257215.1 Myxococcota bacterium | reverse complement strand
ACGAGGATCAGGTCGAGCGGCGGCGCGTCGGCGAAGCCGTGCTCGGCCACCGTCTTCGGCCCCTGGAACGAAGCCACCGGCCCCGGCGCCTCGGCGATCGTGACGATGCGGAGCAGCTCGGGGCCGAGGCTCCCGAACATCTCGAGAGGCCCGTAGACGTCGAGGAGCTCGAAGCCCTCGTAGAACACGGCGCCGAGCGTGCGCGGGGATCCCATGGCGACCTCCTCCGCCGGCGGGCGCGCGGCGGCGGCTCGCAGAGGATGGCAGGCCGCCGTGCCGGCGGCGACACGGCCTCGGTCCCACGGTGGGACCGCGGCGGTCCCGCTGTGGCACGTTCTGGCCCCATGGCCGCCATCTCGGCGTTCCTCGGCCGCGAGGAGGAGCGCGCGCGCCTCGCCGCGCTGGTGCCGGCGCGTCGGCTCGTGACGGTGGTCGGGCCGGGTGGGATCGGGAAGACCCGGCTCGTCGAGGAGATCTGCGCGGACGAGCTCGCCGACGCCGCGGGCGCGGTCGTGCGCTGCGAGCTGGCGTCGGTCGCGCCGCGCGACGACATCGCCGCCGAGGTCGCGGGCCAGCTCGGTTTCCCGTCGCTCGATGCGTTCGCGCTGCGCCTCGGCGACGAGCCGGCGCTGCTCGTGCTCGACAACTGCGAGCACGTGCGCGCGGCGGCCGCGCTGCTCTCCCGCCGGCTGCTCGAGGCGGCCCCGGGGCTGCGCGTCCTCGCGACCAGCCGCGAGGCGCTCGGCGTCGACGGCGAGGAGGTGTTGCCGCTCGGTCCGCTCGGGCTCCCGGCGAGCGCCGATCGGGCCGACGTCGACGCGGCGCCCGCGACGCGCCTCTTCGAGGAGCGCGCGCGCTCGGCCGGCGCACGCGCTCCCGCGAGCGCGGAGGAGTTCGCCGCCGTCGCGGAGCTCTGCCGCCGGCTCGACGGCGTGCCGCTCGCGATCGAGCTCGCCGCCGCGCGCGCTCGCTCGCTCACGGCCGCCGAGCTCCTCGCGCTGCTCGACCGCCGCCTGGACGTCCTCCAGCGCGCGGAGCCCGTCGGCCGTGCCCGCCACCGGAGCCTGCGCGCCGCGATCGGCGCCTCCTACGAGCTCCTCGACGAGGCAGAGCGCGCGTTCTTCCGGGCGCTCGGCGTCGTCGCGGGCCCGTTCGACGCGGACCTCGCGCACGCGGTCGCGCGCCCGCCGGGAGGCGACCGGCTCGGGACGCTCGACCTGCTCGCGCGCCTCGTCGACCGCTCGCTCGTCGTCGCCGAGCCGCACTCCGGCTCCACCCGCTACCGGCTGCTCGACTCGCTGCGCCACTATGCGGCCGAGCAGGCGGCCGCCGCGGGCGAGTGGGACGCGCTCGTCGACCGCTTCGTCGGCGCGATGGTGACCGAGGCCAAGAGCATCTCCGCGGCCGGGCTCGCGAGCTGGACCGCCGAGGTGATGGATCGGATCCTGACGCACCTCGGGAACTTCCTCGCGGCGATCGACCGCTGCATCGAGACCGACGCCGACGCCGCGCGCGCGGCGCGCATCTTGATCCCGCTCTGGGGCGCGATCCACCAGGGCCACGCCGCGGAGGTGGCCGCTGCCTGCGAGCGCGTGTTCGCGCGCTGGCCGACGGGCGACGAGCCGTTTCGCGCCGCGGCGCTCGCCGTCGGGGCCGGCGCGTCGGTCCCCGCCGGGCGGCTCGACCGCGCCGAGGCGCTGGCCGAGGCGGCGCTGCGCTCGCCCTCGCCGCTCCCGCTCGCCTCGGTGATCGCGCACCGCGCCATCGCCGCCGCCGTACGGCAGCGCGGCGACGACGCGGCCGCGGCCGACCACTTCCGGCGGGGCGCCGCGCTCGCGGCGGGCGCGCGGCTCGCGCCGTTCGAGCGCGAGCTCGTCGTCTGCGCCGCGGTGCTCGACAGCCGCGGCGCGCGCTACGAGCCCGCGCTGGCCGAGCTCGCCGCCTCCCGCGCCGACGCCGAGGCCGGGGGCGACCCGATCGGCGTCGTCTGGGCGCTCGTCGCCGAGACGCACGTGCGCATGCGCGCGGGCGACACGCGCGGGGCGCGTGCCTCGCTCGAGGCCGCCGAGCGCGCCCGACACGGCTTCGCGTATCCCTACGGAGCGATGGCGACGGCGCGCCTCCGCGCGGCGCTCGAGACGCTCGAAGGCTCCTTCGCCGCAGCGGCGCCCGCGTGGCGCGCCGCGGTCGACGTCGCCGTCGCGGCTGGCGAGCTCGCGGAGCTCGCGTTGACGCTGCGCGCGGCCGCCGCCCTCGCGCGCCGCGAAGGCGACGGGGGGAGCGCGGACGTCCTGCTCGCGGCGGTCCCTCCCGGCTGCCACGCGTCCGTGATCGGCGACCTCTTCGAC
>DATAGA010000568.1:0-3115 GCA_036257215.1 Myxococcota bacterium | reverse complement strand
CGCCCGACGCGGCTGTCCGCCTGGTGCCTCGGCAAGCTCGGCTTCGCCCGCCCGCGCAGCGTGCGGCGCACGGCGCGCGTCGAGCTCGCGCCGCTCGCGGACGACCGGCGCGACTGCCTGCGCGTGTGGAGCGGCGGGCGCACCGGGCCCGAGTACTTCCTGCTCGAGTGCCGCCGGCGCGAAGGCCGCGACGCGGCGCTTCCGGGCTCGGGCCTCGCGGTGTGGCACGTCGACGAGCGCCAGTCGGCGAACGCGACGGCGCAGGCGCCCCTCGTCGCGCTCGTGCAGGCCGACGGCGCGCGCGAGCTCGAGCGCAACCGCAACGCGGGCGACGCCGGCGACCTCTTCCCGGGCGCGCGCGGCGTGCGCCGCTTCGACGACGACACCTCGCCGTCCGCGCGCGCGCGCGACGGCGCGCCGACGGGCGTCGCGCTCGAGGACATCGCCGAGACGCAGACCGGTGTCAGCCTGCGGGTCGAGATCGCGGCGAGCGGCGCTCGATCGACTCGATCACCGCGCGCCCGCCGCCCGGCCCGGCGAGCAGCGAAGCCTCGACGCGCACGAGGTCGCGCTCGCGCACGCCCGCGGGCGGGTCGGCCGCGAACGCGGTGAGCACGCTGCCGAGCGCAGGGCGCAGGAAGTCGCGCTCCGCCGAGGGCGACTCGTTGGCCAGCACCTCGAGCTCGACCTCGCTGCCGCGTCCACCGGGGCCCGGGCGGATCGCCCGCACGCGTCCGGCGAGCACGGTCTTGTTCGGCTGTACGAGCGTCACGGCGTCAGGCTAGCCGCGGACCGCGAGGGCAGCCCGCGCACGCGGCGGGCGCTCGTGACACGTCCGATGCGGGTCCGTACGTTGCGCGCCGTGGATCGAGCGCCCACCGGCTCGGGGGAGCTTCCGCCCGAAGACGCGCCGGCCGCGCCGTGGGAGGAGCGCGCGCTCGGCGCGCTCGGGGCGGCCGTCGACGCCGCTGCGCTGCGCGCCGCCGCGCTCGTCGTCGAGAAGGCGCTGATCCCGACGCCCGAGTCCCTGGCAGCGATCCCGCAGACGGCCGGCGCGCTGCTCGACCCCGCGCTGCTGGCCGCGCCGCGCCGGTTCTTCTCCTTCCTCGACGAGCCGCGCTCGCTCGGCGCGGTGGAGACGCGCAGTCGGCGGCGCCGGCTCCCGGGCGGCCGCGTGCTCGCGCACCGCGTCGAGAGCGCCTACCAGCCGTTCGAGGGCGGCGCGACGGCGCCCTCGCCCGGACCGGTGCCCGTCACCCGCTGGGTGCACGACGCAGCCGCGCCCGCGACGATCGTGGCGCTCCACGGCTTCGGCATGGGGCGGCCCGACTTCGACGCGGGCTTCCTGCTCGCGGCGCGCTGGTTCGAGGTCGGCTACGACGTCGCGCTGCCGGCGCTCCCCGGTCACGGCGTGCGCAAGCCGGCCGACGCGCGGCTCTCGGGGCAGGTGTTCACGATCCCCCACGTCGCGCGCCTCGCGGAGGCCGTACGCGAAGCGGTGTACGAGGTCGACCTCGTCGTGCGCTGGCTGCGCGCAGAGACCGGGCGGCCGGTGGGTCTGCTCGGCATCTCGCTCGGCGGCTACGTCACCGCGCTCGCGGCCGGCCTGCTCGACGACCTCGCGTTCGCGATCCCGGTCGCCGCACCGGTCGACATGGGCGACATGGCGTGGCGCTTCCTGCAGCGCACCCGCTACGCGCGCGAGGGCCTGCCCGGCGTGCCCGACGCCGCGACGCTGCGCCGCGCCTTCCGCGTGCACTCGCCGCTCGCCCATCCGCTGCGGCTGCCGCGCGAGCGGGTGCTGATCGCCGCCGCGCGCGGCGACCGCATCGTCCCGCCGCAGCACCCGCTCCACCTCGCGCGCCACTGGGGCGACGCAGAAGTGCGTTGGCTGGCCGGCGGGCACCTCGCGCTGTTCGGGCGGCAAGCGCTCCGCGACGCCGTGCTCGCGCACCTGCGCGGGCTGGGCCATTCGTAGCCGGCAGAGCTCGGAGCGCCTCGCGAGCCGCCGACGTCCCCCGAGAACCCGCGCCGCGCGCGCAGATGCGGCGCCTGCTGCGCATCGCTGGCGAGCGCGCGCGGGCGAGCCGCCCAATGTGTGCGCCAGCGCGCAGTCGAACGGCGGTTGTTTTGGCATCATGCCGCCCTGGAGGGCCCCGATGGCGGCGAGCCTGCTCGAGTGCGGCGGCGAGTACTTCACCCCCGACCTCATCGGCCGCGTGGGGGTTGCGCTCGGCGAGGCACCCGGGGCGGTCTCGAAGGGGCTCGACGCGGTGCTGCCCGCGCTGCTCGCGGGCGTCGTGGAGCGGGCCCGCGAGCCGCACGCGCTCCACCCGATCTACGCGCTCGTCTCCGACGCCGCGGTCGACCCGGCTCTCGCGCGCAGCCCGTCGCGGCTCCTCGCGGCGCTCGAGCCGGAGAGCGGGCAGGGTGGCGCCGCTTCGGCGCGCCTCCTCGCGCTGCTGTTCGGCCCCCGCACCGGCGGCCTCGTGTCCGCGGTCGCCGGCCACGCCGGCATCCAGCCCGCCTCGGCGGAGGCGCTGCTGCGCCTCGCGGCGGTGATCGTCCTCTCGTTCCTCGCCGACCGCGTGCGCAAGGAAGGCCTCGGCCTGCCGGCCTTCGCTGCCCTGCTCAGCAGCCAGCGCGACTGCGTGCAGCGCGCGATCCCGGTCGCGCTGGCCGGATCCCTGAGCCCCCCGCCCACGGCGGCGCGGCGCGCGTCGTCGCGCTCCGCGCGGTCCGGCGCGCGCTCGGGCGGCGGGTGGCTGCTGCCGGCCGGCGTCGCGCTCGGGATCATCGCAGGCGTCTGGAGCGTCGTGCGCGGCACCGAGGAGCGCGCGGCCGAGGTCCGGACGGTGCCGCCGGTCGGGTCGCCGGCAGCGGTGGCGGCCGCGCCGCCCTGGCCGGGCGCGCAGCGCCACAGGCTCCCGAGCGGCGTGGAGATCGCCGTTCCCGAGGAGGGCTCCGAGAGCGCGCTGCTCGCCTATCTGCGCGCGCCCGACGCCTCTCCCCCCGCGGCGCCCTTCGAGCTCGAGCGGGTCTCCTTCGAGGAGGGCTCCGCGGCCCTCCTCCCGGGGTCGTCGGAGCAGCTCGCCAACGTCGCCGAGATCCTGAA
>DATAGA010000541.1:0-10039 GCA_036257215.1 Myxococcota bacterium | reverse complement strand
CGGGGGAGAACGTCCTCGCGGCGGCCGTCGTGCGCTGGTCCGACGCGAGCTGGATCGAGGACCAGGACCAGTGGTGGCTCCCGGGCCTCCACCGCGGCGGGTACCTCTACGCGACGGACGCGGCGTACCTCGCCGACGTGCAGCTCACCGCCGGCCTCGCCGACGACCTCGGCACGGGCACGCTGGCCGCGCGGGTAGAGGTCGGCTTCGCCGGCGCGCCGCAGCCGGGCTGGCGCGTGTCGGTGTCCGTCGAGACGCTCGCGGGCCGCGCGCTCGCGCGCGCCCCGCTCGAAGGCGACGTGGCGGTCTACGAGCGCGGCAACCCCGTTCAAGAGATCCTCTCCGCGATCCACACGCGCGCGGGGGCGGTGGAGCTGTGCTCCCGCTACCCCCGCGTCGACGCCTGGTCCAGCGAGCGGCCCGCGCTCTACCGCGCGCTCGTCGAGCTGCGCGACCCGGCGGGCCGCGTCGTCGAGGCGACCGCGCAGCGGATCGGCTTCCGCCGCGTCGAGATCCGCGGCGGCGCGCTGCTCGTGAACGGGCGGCGCGTCTTCATCCGCGGGATGAACCGCCACGAGCACGACGGCCGCACCGGGAAGGCGCTCTCGCTCGAGTCGATGCGCCGCGACGCCGCGCTGATGAAGCGCCACGGCGTGAACGCCGTGCGCACGTCGCACTACCCGAACGACCCGCGCTTCTACGACGTCTGCGACGAGCTCGGCCTCTACGTCTGCGACGAGGCCGACGTCGAGAGCCACGCGCGCCAGAAGAGCCTGTGCCACGACCCGCGCTACGCGGCCGCGATCCTCGACCGTGGCATGCGCATGGTGCGCCGGGACAAGAACCACGCTTGCGTGATCCTCTGGTCGCTCGGAAACGAGGCCGGCTACGGCGCGGCCCAGGACGCGCTCGCGGCGTGGATCCGGCGGGTCGACCCGAGCCGGCCGCTCCACTACGAGGGCGCGCTGATGGAGCGCTGGCACGCGCACGAGGCGCGCACGGCCGGCGGCGCGCTCGCGAGCCTCGTCGGCCCTGCCGAGCCCGTCGACGCCCCGGTGACGGACGTGATCTGCCCGATGTATCCCACGATCGACGCGCTCGTCGCGTGGTCGAAGCGCGAGGCCGGCGAGAAGCCGCTCGTCATGTGCGAGTACTCGCACGCGATGGGCAACAGCAACGGCAGCCTCGCCGACTACTGGGACGCGATCGAGCGCCACCCGGGCCTCCAGGGCGGCTTCGTGTGGGAGTGGTGCGACCACGGCCTCGAGAAGGCGGGGCCGGACGGCCGCTCGTACTGGGCGTATGGCGGCCACTTCGGCGACGAGCCGAACGACGCGAACTTCTGCCTCGACGGCATCGTCTCGGCGGACCGGACGCCGCACCCGGCGCTGCTCGAGCACAAGAAGATCGGCGAGCCGGTCCGAGTGCACGCGCGCCGCGCGGGCCTCGCGCGGGGACGGCTCGAGCTCGAGAACCGGCAGGACTTCCGCGACACGAGCGGGCTGCGCGCGCGCTTCGAGGTCGCCGTCGACGGCCGCGTGGTGCAGCGGGGGCGTGTCCCGCTCCCGCGCCTCGCGCCCGGGGCGCGCGGCGCGCTGCGAGTCCCGCTGCGCGAGCGCCCGCTCGCGCCCGGGCAGGAGGCGCACCTCACGCTCCGCTTCGAGCTCGCCCGCGCGGAGCGGTGGGCGCCGGCGGGCAGCGAGGTCGCCTTCGCGCAGCTCGAGCTCCCGTGGCGCGCGCCGCGCGCGCGGCCGGCGCGCACGCGCGGGCGCGTCCGGGTCGCGCGCGAGGGCGTGCGCGTGCGCTTGGGCGCCGGCCGGGTCGAGGCGGAGCTCGACGAGAGCGCGGGCTCCCTCGCGCAGCTGCGGCTCGACGGCGCGCTGCTCCTCGACGCCGCGCCGCGGCTCGACCTCTTCCGCGCGGCGACCGACAACGACGGCCTGAAGCAGGGCGTCTACCGCGCGCTGGGCGTGCGCCGGCGCTGGATCGAGTGGGGGCTGGACCGCCTCGCGCCGACGTGCGAGGCGTGCGACGCGACGGAGCAGGGCGGGGCGGCGGTCGCCGACGCGCGGATCCGCTGGGTCGGCGCGGACCCCGAGCGTCCGATCCTGGAGCGCGCGCGCACCTGCGTCCTCCCGAGCGGCGACGTGATCGTGGAGGAGGAGGTCGACGTCCCCGCCGCCTTCGACGACCTCCCGCGCCTCGGCGTCTCCTTCGCCCTGGTGCCGGGCTTCGAGCGCGTGCGCTGGCTCGGGCGCGGTCCGCACGAGTGCTACCGGGACCGGCGCGCCAGCGCGCCCGTCGGCCTCTACGAGGCGCGCGTCGACGACCTGGTCGAGCCCTACGCGGTTCCGCAGGAGCACGGCAACCGCTGCGAAGTGCGCTGGCTGGCGCTCGAGGACCACGCGGGCCGCGGTCTGCTCGTCGTCCCGCCGGCCGGCGGCGAGTTCTCCGCCAGCCACTACACGGCGCACGACCTCTACGCCGCGCGGACGCCGCTCGAGCTCGTGCGCCGCCCGGAGACCATCGTCCACGTGGACCACTGGAACCGGGGCGTCGGCACCGGCGCGTGCGGCCCGGACACGTTGCCGCGCTACCGGATCGGGGGCGGTCGACACCGCTTCGTGTGGCGCCTGCGCCCGTACGCGATCGGCCGCGAGCGCCCCGAGGTGCTCGCGCGGCAGGCGTTCGCGCTACCGCCGGCGCGGCCGAGATGAGCGTGCGCCGCTCCGCGTTCGGCCGAACGCGCGGTGGCGAGCCGGTCGAGGCGTTCGAGCTCGAAGGCGGCGCGCTGCGCCTCACGCTGCTGACCTACGGCGTCACGCTCGCAAGCCTCCAGCTCGCGGACGCGCCGGGCGGGCCCGTCGACGTCGTTCTCGGCTTCGACGCGATCGAAGGCTGGGAGGCGAGCCCCGCGCACCTCGGCGGCGTCGTGGGGCGCTACGCCAACCGCATCGCGGGCGCGCGCTTCACGCTCGACGGCGCCCTGCACCGGCTCCTCCCGAACGAGGGCCCGAACCAGCTGCACGGCGGACCCGTCGGCTTCGACCGTCGGGTGTGGCGAGGGGCGCCGCTCGAGGGCGGCGCGCCGGGCGCCGTCTTCGAGCTCGAGAGCGCGGACGGTGACCAGGGCTACCCCGGTCGGCTCGTCGCGCGAGCGCGCTACGAGATCGTCGGCGAGCGGGAGCTCGCGCTCGTGCTCGAGGCGAGCGGCGCCGACCGCGCCACGCCGGTCGGCCTCACGCAGCACGCGTACTGGAACCTCGGCGGCCCCGGCTCGGGTCCGGCGCTCGGTCACGTGCTCGAGCTCGCGGCCGACCGCTACCTCCCGCTCGACGGAGAGCACCTGCCCACCGGTCCGCTGCGCGACGTCGCGGGCACGCCGTTCGACTTCCGGCGCGGCCGCGCGCTCGACCCCGGCCCCGACGCCGCGCATCCGGAGCTCGCGCCGTTCCGTGGCTTCGACCACCCCTTCGAGCTGCGCGGCGGCGAGGGAGCGCTGCGCGACGTCGCGCGCGCCGTGCACCCGCCGAGCGGCCGCACGCTCGCGCTCGCGACGACGGCGCCGTCGCTCCAGCTCTACGGCGGACAATTCCTCGGCGAGGGCCCGGGTCGGCGTGGCTGGCGCCACGGGCCGCGCGCGGGCTTCTGCATCGAGCCGCAGCGCTTCCCGGACGGGCCGAACCGCCCGGAGCTCGGGCCCGCGATCCTGCGTCCGGGCGAGGTCTACCGCTGGGAGACGCGCTGGCGCTTCGGAACGACCTGACGCCGTCCCGATCGGCGTCGTCGCAGGCGCCTGTCCAGCTTCGAACACGGCGACGATGGTGTACTAGCGTTCGCCCTGGCTCCGACGGGAAAGGACGACACCATGAAGGCATCCGTGCTCGTTGCGACCGCTGCATGCGGCGTCTTCTTCCTGACTGCGCTGCTGCTGGGCGTCTGGAAGTGGCGCGCGATGCTGAGCGCGTCCGATCACCTCGCGCCGCACTACGTGGACACCGCGCACCGCGCGGCGCTGCTCTACAGCTTCGCGTGCCTCGTGCTGATCCACTTCGCCGAGCTGAGCCCGTTCGCGGAGCCGGTGAACGTGGCGGCAGTGTCGTTCCCGCTCGTGTTCTTCGCGGTCGCGATCGCGAGCTACATCCAGCTCGGCTGGCGCGACACGACGGACAACGCCTTCGAGCGCCGCGACTTCTCGACCACGACCGGTGTGGCGCTGCTCGGCGCTTCGGAGATCGGCGGCTTCGCGGTGTTGCTCGCGGGCTTCGCGCTGGCTCAGTTCGGGTAGGGCGCGGCGAAGCGATTGACGTCGCGCAGACTTGGCGCGCCGGCAGCGACTCGAACCCCGTCGCGACTGGCGGCGGCCGGCCGCGTTGCCCACGCTCTCGCCATGGGAGAGAGCGTCGTGGCCGGCGCTTGCCTGTGCGGGGCGGTGCGCTTCGAGGTGAGCGGGCCGGTCGAGCCGGTCGTGCACTGCCACTGCACCATGTGCCAACGGGCCCACGGAGCGGCCTTCGCGACCTGGGCGGCGTTACCCAGCGAGCGCGTGCGCGTGACCGCCGGCGAGGCGGACGTCGTTCACTACCGCTCGTCGGGCGTCGGAACGCGCTCGTTCTGCCGCGTGTGCGGAAGCTCGATGTTCTGCACGCTGGACACGCACCCGGGGACGATCGACGTGGCGGTCGGCTGCCTCGCGCCGGGTCACGGCGCCGTCCCGCGCGCCCACGTCTTCTGGGACGACCGCGCGGGCTGGGTCGAGCTCGCGGACGGGCTGGCGCGGCTCGGCGGCAAGACCGGCATGGAGCCGCGCTAGCGGCCAAGCGACCGCGGGACGCGTCGGATCGCGAGGCTCGCACGGCCTCCCCGCGAGCGCCTAGCCGTGCTCGTGCCGGTGGTGCAGGTCCGGCCAGTGCGGATGGGCGTGCGCGAGCGGCTCGTGCCGGTGGGCATGGCTGTGGCGGGTCGACCGCGGCAGGCCCGGGTGCTCGTGGAGGTGGTGACCGTCGTCGTGGCGGTGGCTGTGTACGTGCTCGAGCTCGCCGTGCGCGTGCGGGTGGGCGTGCCGGCTCCGGAGGAGCGCCGCGACGGACGCGGCGAGCAGCAGCGCCGCGGCCGCATGAAGCGGCGTGAGCGGCTCGCCCAGGAAAGCGAACGAGAGAGCGGCGCCGACGAAGGGTGCGCTCGCGAAGACCGCTTGCGCGCGCGTCGCGCCGAGCTGGTGCGCTGCCGCGATGTAGAGCGCGATGCTGACGCCGTAGGAGAGCGCGCCGACGACGAGCGCCGCGCCCAGCGCGCCCGGGGCCGCCGTCCACGGATCGGCGGCGACGCCGATCGCGAGGTTCGCAGCTCCGGCTACCGCGCCCTTCGCGAGCGTGCTGCGCGCGGGCGTGATGCCGTCGATCAGCGCGGTGAGGTGGTTGTCGAGACCCCAGCCCAGGCACGCGCCCGCGACGAAGAGCGCGGCGAACACGCCCGGCCAGCCGCCACCGCCGGCGAGCAGGGCCCCCGCCGCCACGACGCCGACCACCGCGGCCCAGCCCGCGCGGCCGAGCGGCTCGCGGAAGAGGACGGCGCCGAGCACCGCCGTCGCCACCATCTCGAGGTTCAGGAGCAGCGAGACGGAGCCCGCGAGCGTGAGGCGCAGGCCGAAGAGCAGGAGCACGGGCGCGAGCACACCGCCGCAGAGCACCGCCGCCGCGAGCCGCAACGCGTTCGTCCGCCGCGCGACGATCGGGAGGCCGCTTCTGCGCTCGCGCAGGACGACGGGCACCATGCCGAGCGCCGCTCCGAGGTAGAGCAGGCCGGCGAGCTGGAAGGGCGAGAACGACGCGAGCAGCGCCTTGCTCACGGGCGTCGACGCCGCGAAGAGGAGCGCGGAGAGCAGGGCCAGGAGCAGACCGTGCACGGCGTCGTCCCTCGCCGCTCGGAAGATGACCCGGCTCGCCGCGGCGCGCCCGCTCGTCGAGTGCGGACGCGGTACCGTTGGGAGCCCATGGATCTCGAGCCCCTCGCGCGCCGGATCGACGCCCTCGCGCGCGGGCGTCCCGACGCGCTCGCCTTCGCGGCCGACGGCGTGCGCACGACGTGGGCCTCGTACGCGCGCCGCTCCGATCGGCTGGCGCAGGCCCTCCTGGGCCTCGACCTCGCGCGCGGGGAGCGCGTCGCGGTGTGGCTGCCCGACGGGCCGGGCGTCCACGCGGCCTACGTCGGCTGCGAGAAGGCGGGCCAGGTCGTGGTCGGCATCGGGCCGCGGGCGGGGCTGCGCGAGCTGCGCCACCTGCTCGACGTCTCGGGCGCGCGCGCGCTCGTGAGCCGGGCGACCCATCGCGGCGTGGACCTCGCGGCGTTCGTCTCGGAGGCGCGCGCGGCGGGGGCGCCGCTCGCGCACCACGTGGTCGTCGAGGGCGAGGCGGAGGAGGACGCGCCGCTCGCGGTCGACGGCGCCGCGAGCGATCCGAGCGGCCGGCCGCCCGCGGAGCGCTCGCTCGCCGCCGACGAGCTCTTCCTGCTCAACTCGACCTCGGGCACGACCGGGCTCCCGAAGTGCGTGACGCACGACCAGGCGCGCTGGTTCGCCTTCCACCGCTTCGCCGTCGAGGCCGGCGCGCTCTCCCCGGGCGACGTCTTCCTCTCCGCGCTCCCGGCCCCGTTCGGCTTCGGGCTCTGGACCGCGCACTTCACGCCGGCGCTCCTCGGCGCGCCGACCGTCCTCACGCCGCGCTTCGACGCCGCCGAGGCGCTCCGTGCGATCGAGCGCCACCGGGTGACGGTGCTCGCGGCGGTCAGCACGCAGTTCGTGCTCATGCTCGAGTCCCTCGCCCTCGCGCAGTGCGACCTCTCGTCGCTGCGCGTCCTCTTCACCGGCGGCGAGGCCGTGCCCGCCGAGCGCGCGGCGCGCTTCGAGGCGGCGACCGGTGCGCGCGTCCTCCAGTTCTACGGGTCCAACGAGACGGGCGCGCTCTCGCGGACGACGCTCGCCGACCCGCCCGAGATCCGGCATCGCAGCGCGGGCCGCGTCCTCCCGGAGATGCAGGTGCGGCTCTTCGACGACGAGGGTCGCGACGTGACGGCGAGCGGGCGCGGCCAGCCGGGCTGCCGCGGACCCGCGACGAGCCGCGGCTACTGGAACGACGCGGCGGCCAACGCGCGGCTCTACACGGCGGACGGCTGGATGCTGACCGGCGACGTCGCCGAGCTCGACCGAGACGGCGTGCTGCGGGTGGTGGGCCGGAAGGCGGACTTCATCATCCGCGGCGGCAAGAACGTGAGCGCGGCGGAGGTCGAGGCGGAGGTGGGCACGCACCCCGCGGTGGCGCTCGCGGCCGCCGTGGCGATGCCAGACCCGATCTTCGGCGAGCGCGTGTGCGTGTACGTCGAGCCGCGGCCCGGCCGGACGCTGACGCTCGCCGAGCTCGGCGCGCACCTCGCGGAGCGAGGGCTCGGGCTCGAGAGCCATCCCGAGCGCCTCGTCGTGCTGCCCGAGCTGCCGCGGGCGTCGGGCGGGAAGATCGCGAAGGGCGCGCTGCGCGACGACATCCGCCGGCGGCTCGCCGAGGAGGCCGCGAGCGCAGACGCGCCCGCGGCGCGGGAGGCGCGAGGAGCGACGCGATGAGTGGCGACCACGTCACGGAGTACGACCTCATGCCGATCCCTCCGGACGAGGAGCGGACCGAGTGGTTCGAAGCCGGATCGCTCGCGATCGGCGTCGAGTACCGGCGCCTCACCGACGCGATCGCGGCGGCCGCGGCGCTCGACCCCGCGGAGGGCACGGCGGGCTCGTCGGCCGCGGCGGCCACCGGCCTCGACGACCGCGGCGTGTCGCTGCACGTGTGCGTCGCGGAGGCCGGTGCACGGCGCGAGCACCTGCGCTTCGACTGCTTCCAGGAGGACCCGCACTACCACTACGTCTCGCACGCGCCGCGCTTCAACCACATGCTCCACCTCGACCCGATCGCCGACGGCGACCCGCTCGCGTGGGCGCTGGAGCGCATCCGCACGCGGCTCCCGCAGATGCTCGCCCGTGCCGGCGCCGCAGAGGCGGCTGCGAAGCTCGACGCGGCGGCCCTCGACGCGCTGCTGCCGCGGGTCGCCGAGGCGGCGTATCGCGCGCGCTATGCGGGGCACGAGGTGGCCGAGCGCGCAGTCGCCGCGCCGGCAGCGGGGGCGCGCCGGTGAGCCTCCTCGGCATCGGGAGCCGCGCCACGAAGGCCGCGGCGCTGCGCGAGCGCCTCGGGCACCCGGTGGTCGACGCCGACGGCCACTACATCGAGACCGGCCCGGCGCTGAAGGAGTTCGTCCGCGAGTACGCGCGCGACGCCGGGGGCGGCGACCTGGCCGAGCGCTTCGAGCGCGTCGGCGGCATCGACTACGACGAGACGGTGCTGCGCCCGTGGAGCCGGCTGAGCGACGCCGAGCGCCGCGCGACCTGGGCGACGCGGCCGCCGTGGTGGAGCCTGCCCGCGGCGAACAGCCTCGACCGCGCCACGGCGCACCTGCCGGGCCTCCTCGCCGAGCGCCTCGGCGACCTCGGCATCGACTTCGCCGTGCTCTACCCGAGCCGCACGCTGACCACGACGGCGATCCGCGACGCCGAAGTGCGTCAGGTCGCGTGCCGGGCGCTCAACGCCTTCGCCGCCGAGGTCTACCGGCCGTACGCGGACCGCCTGACGCCGGTCGCGCAGGTGCCGACCCACACGCCCGCAGAGGCGATCGCGGGGCTCGAGCACGCGGTCCTCGAGCTGGGCCTCAAGGCGGTCATGATCAACGGGCTCGTGCACCGGCCGATCGGCGGCGCGGCCGCCGGGCCGGGCGCGCAGCCCCAGGACCCGCGGCTCCCCAACTGGGGCTCGGGCTCCGGCGAGCGCCTCGACGGCCTCGGTCTCGACAGCGAGCACGACTACGACCCGTTCTGGCGCCGCTGCGTCGAGCTTCGGGTCGCGCTTGCCTCGCACGCGCCGGGCATGGGCTGGGGCAGCCGGCGCTCGATCTCGAGCTACATGCACAACCACGTCGGCTCCTTCGCGGCCAGCATGGACGCGACGTGCAAGTCGCTCTTCTTCGGCGGCGTCACGCGCCGCTTCCCCGGGCTCTCGTTCGGGCTGCTGGAGGGCGGCGTCGGCTGGGCGGTGCAGCTCGTCCACGACCTCGTCGGCCACTTCGAGAAGCGCAACGTCCGCGCGCTCCAGCACCTGAACCCGTCGCGCATCGACGTCGAGCTGGTGCTGAAGCTGTTCGAGGCCTACGGCGGCGGCCGCCTGCGGGCGGACCTCGCAGGCCTGCGCGACTCGTTCACGCGGCTCGAGCCCGCGCCGCCGGAGCTCGACGAGTGGAAGGCCCTCGGGGCGACGAGCGAGGACGAGCTGCTCGAGCTCTTCGTGCCGCGCTTCTACTTCGGCTGCGAGGCGGACGACCCGACCGTCGCGTGGGCGTTCGCCGGGCGCCTGCTGCCGGGCGGCCGCCCGCTGCGCGCCATGTTCAGCTCCGACCTCGGCCACTGGGACGTGCCCGACATGGGCGAGATCCTGCTCGAGGCCCACGAGCTCGTGGAGGACGGCCACCTCTCGGAGGCCGACTTCCGCGAGTTCGTGTTCGGGAACCCCGTGCGCTTCTACACCTCCGGTAAGCGCGACTTCTTCCGCGGCACGGGGGTCGAGGCGCAGGCGGAGGCGCTCCTCGCCGAGGACGCCGGCCGGTGAGCGGCGCGGCGAAGCCGCTCGATGGGCGCGTCGCCGTGGTGACGGGCGCGAGCCGCGGCATCGGCAAGGGCTGCGCGCTCGAGCTCGGCGCCGCCGGAGCGACGGTGTACGTCACCGGTCGAACGCTCGAAGAGGGCGGCGCGCCGCTGCCGGGGACGATCGGCGCCACCGCGGCGGAGGTGAGCGCGGCCGGTGGGCGCGGCGTCGCGGTGCGCTGCGACCACCGGCGCGACGAGGACGTCGCCGCGCTGTTCGAGCGCGTGCGCGTCGAAGCCGGCGGCCTCGACGTGCTCGTCAACAACGCCTTCCTGATCCCACGCGAGCTCACGTCCGGCAAGCCCTTC
>DATAGA010000521.1:0-15778 GCA_036257215.1 Myxococcota bacterium | reverse complement strand
AATCGGAGCGGTGCTTCGCGGATCACGGACTCCCACATTCCAGCACGGTCGCCCGACCGTCGGGCGGCGATCCTGGCCTCTCTAGCGGCGGAGGCCCAGACGGGTGATCAGGGCCTGATAGCGCTCCGGGGCCGAGCCCCGAAGGTAGTCCAGCAGGCTGCGTCGCTGACTCACGAGCTTCAGCAGCCCGCGCCGCGAGTGGTGATCCTTCACGTGCGTCTTGAAGTGCTCGGAGAGCTCGTCGATGCGGCGCGAGAGGATCGCGATCTGGACCTCGGGCGAGCCGGTGTCCGTCTCGTGGCGGCGGTGCTCTGCGACGAGCACCCGCTTCTGCTCGGAATGGATCAAGGACGTTCCTTCGACTGGATTGGCGCGAAGGGATAACAGACTCACCCCTGGGGAGCAACGGAGTGCAGCACGCGGAGCGGATAGAGGCGCCGATCCGCGCGCACCTCGAGCAGCGCGATCAGGGTGCCGGCCTCGTCCACGGCGGCGACCCGGCTCCCCGGGAGCGCGGGCGGGCCCGGGGCCGGCGGGGCCGAGACGTCGCCCCCGTGGGAGACGCGCCGCAGCTGCACGGCGTCCAGCGCGAGGCGCGGCAGCCCGAGCACGTCGGCCGGCGGGAGGAGCAGCGCCGCCGCGCGTCCTTCCGCCCCCGCTGCCGCCAGCGCCTCCAGGGTCACGGCCTGCGCTTCGAGGAAGGGGCCGCTGCGCGTGCGGCGCAGGTTCGCGAGGTGCGCGCCGCACCCGAGCGCGCGCCCGAGGTCTTCGGCGAGGCTGCGCACGTACGTCCCGGCCGAGCAGACGACCTCCACCTCCACGAGCGGCGCGCGATACGCGCGCATCTCGATCGCGTGGACGGTCACCTTGCGCGGCGCGCGCTCGACGTGACCGCCGCGGCGCGCGATGCGGTGGAGCGGCTCGCCCTCGTGCTTCACCGAGCTGAACATCGGCGGCACCTGCGCGATCTCGCCGACGAATGCGGCGAGCGCCGCGCGCACCGCTTCGGGCGCCGGCAGCGGCGCCTCGCTGCGCGCGAGCACCCGGCCCTCGGCGTCGTAGGTGTCGGTCGCGACGCCGAGCGCGATCGCGCCCGCGTAGACCTTCGGGTCCGAGCCGACGTAGGGGACGAGCTTCGTGGCGTCGCGCACCGCGAGCGGGAGCACGCCCGTCGCGAGCGGGTCGAGCGTCCCGAGGTGGCCGACCCGGCGGGTGCCGAAGGCGCGGCGGGCGGCGTCCACGGCGTCGTGGGAGGTGATGCCGGCCGGCTTGTCGACGACCAAGAAGCCGCTCGGCCCGGGCGCCTCGCGCCGGCGCCTACCCCTGGCCATCGCGGATCTCCTGCAGCAGCCGGAGCGTCTCGCTGCCCTCGGCGAGCGAGGGGTCGTAGCGGAAGTGGAGCTCCGGCACGCGCCGCAGCGGAAGCGCCTGGGCGAGCCGGCGGCGCAGGAAGGGCGCGGCGCTCTCGAGGCCCTGCTCGATGCGGCGCGCCTCTCGCTGCGCGGCCCCCTCCTCGGCGGTCGGGACGAAGCTCCAGAGCACGCGCGCGCTGCCGAGGTCGGGCGACACCTCGACACGCGTCAGCGTCACCAGGCCCACGCGCGGGTCCGACACCTCCTCGCGCAGGAGCCGGGCGAGCTCCCCACGCACCTCCTCGGCGACGCGCTCGCTGCGCCGGCTCACGTCTCGTCCTCGTCGTCGACGCCGACGGTGTCGTCGCCGTCGTCGCTCCAGTCGTCCTCGTCGTCCTCGTCGTCCAGGGGCTCCGCGCCCCGCGCCACGATCGCGACGCGGTGGTCCGCGACCTCTGCGAGATGGAGGCTCTCGATGAACTCCACGGCGCGCTCGAGCACGGCGCGCACGGACACGCCGTCGTGGCCCACCGCGGCGAGCCCGAGCACGGCCCGCTGCCAGGTGTCCTGCCCTCCGACCTCGGCGACGGCCACGTTGAACTCGTTGCGGAGCCGGCGCACGATCGAGCGCACGGCGCCCCGCTTCTCCTTGAGGGAGTGCGACGCGTGGACGTGGAGCTCGACCTCCGCCGCCCCGACGACCATCAGAGCTCGGCCGGCGTCTCCTCGAGCACGAAGGCCTCGACGACGTCGCCCACCTTGACGTCGTTGAAGCCATCGAGCCCGATGCCGCACTCGAAGCCCTGCTGCACCTCGCGCACGTCGTCCTTGAAGCGCTTGAGCGAGGCGAAGCGACCCTGCCAGACCTGCACGCCGTCGCGCACGAGGCGCGCGGTGGCGCTGCGGCGCATGGTGCCGTCCACCACGTAGCAGCCGGCCACCGTCCCGACCCGCGGCACGTTGAAGGTCTTGCGCACCTCGGCGCGGCCGAGGAAGACCTCCTTCACCGTCGGTGCGAGCAGGCCCGCCATCGCGGCGCGCACCTCATCGAGCAGCTCGTAGATGATCTGGTAGATCCGCACGTCGACGCCGAGCTGCTCGGCGGCCTTGCGCCCCGCGGCGTCCGGGCGCACGTGGAAGCCGACCACGATCGCGCGGCTCGCGTGCGCGAGCTGGACGTCGCTCTCGCTCACCGCGCCGACGGCCGCGTGGATCACGTTGAGCTTCACCTTGTCGGAGGGGAGCTGCTGGAGCGCGTCGCGCAGCGCCTCGGCCGAGCCGTCGGTGTCGGCCTTGATGACGACGGCGAGCTCCTTCGGACCGTCCTCGCTGCCGCGGTTAAAGAGCTCCTCGAGCGTGAGGCGCGGCCTCGACGCGGTGGGCGCCTTGCGCGCCTGGTCGGCGCGGTTCTCCACGATCTGCTTCGCCACGCGCTCGTTCTCGACCGCGTGGAGCGGGTCGCCCGCCGACGGAACGCCGGACAGCCCGACGACCTGCACCGGGGTCGACGGCCCGGCCTCGTTCAGCGTCTCGCCGCGCTCGTTGTGCATGCTGCGGACGCGCCCGTAGTGGGTGCCGACGACGACGATGTCGCCGCGCTTCAGCGTCCCGTTCTGGACGAGCACCGTCGCAACCGCCCCGCGGCCGCGGTCGAGCTGCGCCTCGAGCACGACGCCCTGGGCGCGCCGCGCTGGGTCGGCCTTCAGCTCGAGCAGCTCGGCCTGCAGCGTGAGCGCCTCGAGCAGCTGCTCGAGGCCCGTGTGCTTCGTCGCCGAGACGTCGACCGCGAGCACCTCGCCGCCGAACTCCTCGGTGACGAGCCCGTGCTCCATCAGCCGCTGGCGCACGAGGCGCGGGTTCGCGTCCGGCAGGTCTATCTTGTTCACGGCGACGACGATCGGAACGGTCGCGGCGCGCGCGTGGTCGATCGCCTCGACCGTCTGGGGCATGATGCCCTCGCTCGCCGCGACGACGAGCACCACAAGGTCCGTGGCCTGCGCGCCACGCGCGCGCATCGCGGTGAAGGCCGCGTGGCCCGGCGTGTCGATGAAGGTGATCGTCGCGTCGCCGCGGTGGACCTGGTACGCGCCGATGTGCTGGGTGATGCCGCCCGCCTCGCCCGCGACGACGTTCGCCTCGCGGATCGCGTCGAGGAGCGAGGTCTTGCCGTGGTCGACGTGGCCCATCACGGTCACGACCGGCGGCCGCGACGCGCCCTCCGCCCCGGCCTCGGCGTCGGGCTCGAGGAACTCCGCCTCCTGGAAGCGGACGTCCTGTACCTCGAAGCCGTAGCTCTGCGCGACGCGCGCGGCGGTCTCGTGGTCGATCGTCTGGTGGAGCGAGACCATGGTCCCGAGCCCCATGAGCTTGCCCTGGAGCTCCGCCGCCTTCGCACCGAGCTGGCGCGCGAGCTCGGCGACCGTGATCGCGCCCTCGACGCGCACGACGCGGCGCACGAGCTTCGCGGCCTCGGCGCTCGCGACCTTCTTCTTCGGCGGCGCGGGGGCGTCGCGCCGGCGCCGGCGCGGCGAGGCGAACGTGCGCGGGTCGAGCGGCGCGGGCCGTCCCGTCGTGCGAGCCGTCACCTGACGCGCGATCTGCTCCTGCTCGCGCAGGTTCACGACCTCCTTGAACTGCTTGCGGCGGCTGCCCTTGCGGTCGGCGAGCTCGGCCTCGGTCGTCGTGCGGGGCGCGGGTCCGGCCGGTCCGGCCGGTCCGGCCGGAGCGCCCGGCGCGGGGCGCGCGACGCGTTCCTCGCGCTCGGCCGCCGGCGGCGCGAGCTCGGCGGGCGCCGGTTCGGGCGCCGCGGGCGCCGGCAGCTCGGACTCGGGCGCCGCTTCGGGCTCGAGCTCCGGCTCGGGCAACGCGAGCTCGGGCTCGACGGGCGCGACGGCCTCCGGCGCGGGGGACGCGGCCGCCGCGACCTCGGCCGGCTCGTCCGCGGTGCGCTTGCGGCGGCGGATCACCGCGCCGCCCTTGCCCTGCCCCACGACCCGCGCCTCGACGGTGGCGCCCTTGCGGATGCCGAGCTTCTCGCGCAGGAGCTTCGCCTGCTCGTCGTCGACCGACGCCATGGCGTTCTTCAGATCGATGCCGAGCTCGCGCGCCCGCTCGACGAACTCGCCCCGCTCGATGCCGAGCTCTTCCGCGATCTTGTACGCCCTGACGCTGCTCATCCCACTCTCCGCGACGTCGCCCGCCGCTCAGCCCTCGCGACCGCTCTCGGCGGCCGCCTGCGCGGCGGCCGCGGCGGCCGCTGCGGCCTCCGCGGCCTCGGCCGCAGCCGCCTCGGCGGCGGCGCGCGCCTCTTCCTCGGCCTTCACGACCGCGAGCTCCGCGGCCTTCTGCTTGATGGCGGCGGCGCCCTTCTCGTCGATGCCCGGCAGTGACGAGAGCAGCTCGGTCTCGCAGCGCGCGAGGTCCTCGAGCGAGGTCACCCCGCGCTGGAGCAGGAGCTCCGCCTCCGGATCGCCGCAGCCGGGCACGACGGAGACCGCCTCCGAGATCCAGCGCGCGAGCTCGCGCATCTTGGACTCGCTCTTGATGTCGATGCGCCAGCCGGTGAGCTGCACGGCGAGGCGCACGTTCTGGCCCTTGCGCCCGATCGCCAGCGAGAGCTGGTCGTCGGGGACGATCACGTCCATCGACTTCGCCGCCTCGTCGATGATCACCTTCGAGACCTGCGCAGGCGAGAGCGCGCTGCAGACGTAGCGCGCCGGGTCCGGGCTCCACGGCACGATGTCGATGCGCTCGCCGCGCAGCTCCTGCACCACCGCCTGGACGCGGCTGCCCTTCATGCCGACGCACGCGCCGACCGGGTCGACGTCCGAGTCGCGCGAGGCGACCGCGATCTTGGAGCGGGCGCCGGGCTCGCGCGCGGCCGAGACGATCTGCACGATGCCCTCGTACATCTCGGGCACTTCCTGCTCGAAGAGCTTCGTCAGCATTTCGACCGCGGCGCGCGAGAGCACGATCTGCGGGCCCTTCGTGACGCGGTGGATCTCCTTCACGTATGCCCGGATGCGGTCGCCCGGCCGGTACGTCTCGCGCGGCGTCTGCTCCTTCGGCGGCAGCACGGCCTCGGCGCGGCCGAGGTCGACCACGATCGCGCCCTTCTCGAAGCGGCGCACGATGCCGTTCACGATCTCCCCCGCGCGGTCTTTGTACTCCTCGTAGACGATGTCCCGCTCGGCGTCGCGGACGCGCTGGATGATCACCTGCTTCGCCGCCTGCGCGAGGATGCGCCCGAACCCGCTCGCGTCGAGCTTCACGCCGATCTCGTCGCCGATCTCCGCCTCGGCGTCGTACTCGCGGGCGCCGTCGAGGCTGATCTGCGTATTCCCGTCGTTCACGCGCTCGACGACCTCGCGGAACTCGAACAGCTCGATCTCGCCGAGCTCCTCGTTGAAGCGGGCCTCGATCTCGCGCTCGAGGCCGAACTTCCGGCGCGCCGCCTGGCGCATCGCCTCCTCGAGGGCCTCGATGATCATCTTCTTGTCGATGCCCTTGTCCTTGGCGATCTGGTCGATCTCGCGCTTGAGCGGTGCCAGGTTCATCGCTCTACCTCGTGGCGGGGCTGCGGGGCTCGGTCCTTGGCCCGCGCGAAGTCCTCACGGCTGAACTCGTAGACGGTCTGGGCCTTGGCGACCTCGGCGAAGGGGACGAGCGCCTCGCGGCCGTCGACCGAGAGGCGCAGGAGGCCTCCTTCGAAGCCGAGCAGGCGCCCGCGGAAGCGCCGGCGCCCCTCGATGGGCCGGCGGGTCTCGACGCGCACCTCGGCGCCGCACGCCGCGGCGAAGTCCTTCTCGCGGGCGAGCACGCGGTCGAAGCCGGGCGAAGTCACCTCGAGCAGGTACGACGCCTCGACCGCGTCGGCCGCGTCGAGCCGCGCGCCGAGCTCGCGCGACAGCTCCGCGCAACGCTCGATCGGAACCCGTCCATCCATCTCGGGATTGTCGACCACGACCCGCAGCCGCCAGGGGGGCCGCCCGCGCGCCAGATCGGCGTCGACGAGCTCGAGTCCGTGATCTCGGACGATCGGCTCGATCAAGCCGCGAAGCGCCTCGGGGATGTCGGCGTACACAGTGCCGCCTTTCCTGGCCGTGCCGGAAGAATTCTCTCGAAGAAGAGGGAAACCAGTGTCCAGAAACGCGAAGAAGTGGGACCGCAAGCCCACTTCTCCCCGCGTGGAAACCGGCGTAACCTATCTGAATTACAGGGGGATTGCAAGGCGCCGGGTGCCGCCGCCGAGGCCGTCGGCCCCCCGGGGCCAGGCTCACCGTCCGGGGAAGTCGAGCGCCCCGCGCAGGTCGGCCACGCGCGCGACGCCGTGGCGGGCGCAGTAGGCGGCCAACCCGTCCCGGACCTCGAGAGCCGCCAGCGGATTCAGGTAGTTCGCCGTTCCGACCTGGACGGCGCTCGCGCCGACGAGCAGGAACTTCACCGCGTCGGCCGCGGTCGCGATGCCGCCGATCCCGCAGATCGGGAGCTTCACCGCCCGGGCCGCCTGCCACACCATGCGCAGCGCGATCGGGAGGATCGCGGGCCCCGAGAGGCCGCCGAGCCCGTTCCAGAGCACCGGCCGTCGCGTCTCGGGATCGACGTCGAAGGCCTGCACCGCGTTGATGAGCGAGAGGCCGTCCGCCCCTTCCCCCTCGCAGACCCGCGCCATCTCGGCCACGCTCGTCACGTTCGGCGAGAGCTTCACGAGGAGCGGCAGCGACGTCGCCGCGCGCGTCGCGCGCACGAGCGTCGCGAGGACGCGCGGGTCCTGGCCGAACTCGATGCCGCCCGACTTCACGTGCGGGCAGCTCGCGTTCACCTCGAGCGCCACGACGCCCGGGGCACCGGTCAGGCGCTTGCAGACCTCGGCGTACTGCTCGATCTCGGTTCCGAAGACGCTCGCGACGACGGCGACCCCGGCCGGGAGGCGCGGCAGCTTCTCGCGCAGGAACGCCTCGACGCCGACGTTCTCGAGGCTGATCGAGTTCAGCATCCCCGCCGCGACCTCCGCGATCCGGGGCGGCGGGTTCCCGTGGCGCGGCTCGAGCGTGAGGCTCTTGGCGACGAAGCCGCCGAGCTCGCGCAGGTCGAAGAACGGCTCGAACTCGAGCCCGTAACCGAAGGTGCCCGACGCGGCGAGCACGGGGTTGCGCAGCCGCACCCCCGCGAGCTCGACGGAGAGGTCGACCTCTTCGGGGATCACGGGAGCCCGTCCACGCGGAGCGAGGCCGCCTCGAAGACGGGCCCGTCTCGACACACGAGCGCGTAGCCCGGTGCGCTGCGCGGCACGGCGCAGCCGAGGCAGACGCCGAAGCCGCAGGCCATGCGGTTCTCGAGCGAGAGGAAGCAGGGCCGCGCCGCGGCGGCCGCGAGCGCGGCCGCGCGCTGCATCATCGGCGTCGGCCCGCAGGCGTACACCGCGTCGACTCCCTCGGAGAGCACCTGCGCCAGCAGCTCGGTCACGAGCCCGCGCTGGCCCGCGCTGCCGTCGTCGGTCGCGAGCCGTAGGTCCACGCCGAGCGCGCGGAAGGCGGCGACGGCCATGAGCTCCTCGGCGCGGCGGGCGCCGAGCAGCGCGGTCACCGGGCCGCGCGCACGGGCGCGCACCGCGAGGTCGAAGACCGACGCGATGCCGGTGCCGCCGCCGACGAGCGCGATGCGCGCGCCCGGCGCCGGCTCCGGGAAGCCGCAGCCGAGCGGCCCGACGGTCCGCACGCGCTCGCCCGGTTGCGCCGCCGCGAGCAGCGCCGTCCCGCGGCCGGTGACCTTGTAGAGCACGTCGAGCGCGGCGCCTTCGCGCCGGAAGACCGCCATCGGGCGCGGAAGCAACGGGTCCCACCGGACCGCCGCCGGGAGCGCGCCCGGGGAGAGCATCACGAACTGCCCCGGCGCCGAGTCGGGCCACGCCGCGCCGACGTCGAGGCGCAGCCGGCGGTTCGGACCGCCCTCGGACTCGTTCTCGAGCACGGCGGCGTCGACGCGGACCGTCGCGGGCGCGCTCACGCGGCACCTCCCGCGGCCCGCGCGCCGGGGACGCGCGCCGCGAGGAGGAGCGCGTCCTCGCCGTCGGGGTAGTACCGGCGGCGCCGGCCGAGGACCTGGAAGCCGAAGCGAGCGTAGAACGCGAGCGCCTCGGCGTTGCCCGCGCGCACCTCGAGGTGCGCGAGCCGCGCGCCCGCCGCAGCGCCCTCGGAGAGCACGGCCTCGAGCAGCGCGCTCGCGATGCCTGCGCGCCTCCGTGGCGGGTCGACGCCGAGCGAGAGGACGTGCAGCTCGTCGGCGGCGCGCCGGGCCGCGAGGTAGCCGACCACGACGTCCGCCGCGTCGCGCGCGACGATCACGGTCGCCTCCGGCGCGCGGAGCTCCTCGGCGAACGACGCCTCGGCCCAGGGGTCCGTGAAGCTCGCGGCCGCGAGCGCGCACAGGGCGGGCAGCTCGGCCCACCCCGCGCGCTCGACGCGCCAGCCGCCCTCAGCCACGCGCGCCCTGCGCGCGGGCGCGCCGGACGGGCTCACTCACGCGGCACCTTGATGCCGAACTGGCGCATCTTGCGCGAGAGGCTCTCGCGCGCGAGCCCCACCGCCTCGGCGGTGCGCGAGATGTTCCAGCCGTGCTCGCGCAGCCGCTCGGTCAGGAAGTCGCGCTCGAAGGCGCGGCGCGCGTCCTCGAGGCTGCCGCCCGCCTCGGCCTCGCTGCGCGGGCCGCCGCGCACCTCGTCCGGCAGGTCCTCGGGCCGGATGCGGGGCTCCGGGGTCAGCAGCACGAGCCGCTCGATCACGTTGCGCAGCTCGCGCACGTTGCCCGGCCAGTGGTACGCCTGCAGCGCCGCGAGCGCGCGCTGGGAGACCTCCTTCGGCCGCGCGCCCGACTCGAGGCAGAACTCCTCGACGAACGAGTGCACGAGGGCCGGCACGTCCTCGCGCCGCTCGCGCAGCGCCGGCACGTGGAAGGGGATCACGTTGAGCCGGTAGTAGAGGTCTTCGCGGAAGCTCCCGTCCTGGATCGCCTTCTCGAGGCTCTTGTTCGTGGCGGCGATGACGCGCACGTCGACCTCGATGGTTTCCGTGCCGCCGACCCGCTCGAACTTGTGCTCCTGCAGGATGCGCAGGATCTTCGCCTGCGTCCGCAGGCTCATGTCGGCGATCTCGTCGAGGAAGATCGTGCCGCGGTCGGCGAGCTCGAACTTGCCGCGCTTCTGCGCGATGGCGCCGGTGAAGGCGCCCTTCTCGTGGCCGAAGAGCTCCGACTCGATCAGCTCCTCGGGGATCGCTGCGCAGTTCACCTCGACGAACGGCTGGTCGGCGCGGCGGCTCTGCACGTGCACCTGGCGCGCGACGAGCTCCTTGCCCGTGCCGTTCTCGCCGGTGATCAGCACCCAGCCGTTGGTCGGCGCAGCGATCCGGATCTGCTCCTTGAGCTTCGTCATCACCGCGGACTCGCCGAGGATCTCGTGGGCGCGCACGGCCTCGGCGCGCAGGCGCCGGTTCTCGCGCTCGAGCCGGGACTGCTCGAGCGCGTGGCGCAGCGTGAGCAGCAGCTTCTCGATGGAGAGCGGCTTCTCGAGGAAGTCGAACGCGCCGAGCTGCGTCGCGCGCACCGCCGTCTCGATCGTGCCGTGCCCGCTCATCATGACGACCGGGATGCCGGGCCAGCTGCGCTGCAGCTCCTCGAGCACGGCGACGCCGTCGAGCCCCGGCATCGCGATGTCGAGCAGCACGGCGTCGGGCGCGGGGTCGCCGCGCATCTCGACGAGCGCCGCCTCGCCGTCGGCGGCCTCGGTGGTGCGGTAGCCCTCGTCGGAGAGGATCCCCGCGAGCGAGCGCCGGATGCTCGCTTCGTCGTCGACGATCAGGACGCGATCCACCGCTGCCCGCGTCCCCTCAGGCGCTCCGCAGGGGCAGCTCGACGATGAAGCGCGTGCCCTGCGGCCGGTTGGGGTGCACCCGCACGTAGCCGCGGTGGTCGGCCACGATGCGCGAGACGATCGCGAGGCCGAGGCCAGTGCCGTGGCTCTTCGTCGAGAAGTAAGGCTCGAAGATGCGGCGGCGGTCCTCGGGGCGGATGCCGCTGCCGTCGTCCTCGATCTCGATCCGCGCCGTCTGGAGCGGCGCGTCGTGCACAGTCCGGACGAGCACCCGCCCGTCGGCCGTGCCATCGGCGGCGGCGCGCTCGCGCACGGCGGCGATCGCGTTGTCGAGCATGTTGCTGAGCACCCGGCGCATCTGGTCCACGTCGAAGTCGACGGTCGGGAGCGCCAGCTCGAGCTCGGTGAAGAGCTGCACGCCGCGGGTGCCCTTGTAGCTCGCGACCGCTTCGGACACGAGGCGGTTCAGGTCGCCGGGGCGCGGCCGCGCGGCCGGGAGCCGCGCGAAGTTCGAGAACTCGTTCACGAGGAGCTTCAGCCCGTCGACCTGGTGCACGATCGTCTCGGTGCACTCGTCGAGCACCTGCAGGTCCGCCGCGTTGGTGAGCCGCGCGCCGAGCCGGCGCCGGATGCGCTGCGCCGAGAGCTGGATCGGCGTCAGCGGGTTCTTGATCTCGTGGGCGATCCGGCGCGCGACCTCGCGCCACGCGGCCATGCGCTGCGCCCGCACCTCCTGCGTGTAGTCGTCGAAGACCACGACGGTGCCCAACGGCCGGCCGTCGTCGTCCTGCAGCAGCGTGAGCGTCGCGAGCAGCGTGAGGACGTCCTCGCCGCTCGGGACCTGGATCTGCTTGCGGACACTCTCGCGCACTCCGGCGCGCGTCTGCGACGCCAGCTCGGCCACGGCGTCGAGGTACTCCGGCCGCGTCACGACCTCTTCGAGCTTGTGGCCGACGGCGGCGGCCCCGGGCGGGATGCCGAGGTAGCGCTGGGCCGGCGGGTTGATCGTGCCGATGCGGCCGTCGGCGTCGAGCGAGACCACGCCCGCCCCGACGTTGCGCAGGACGATCTCCATGTAGCGGCGCCGGCGGTCGAGCTCGGCGTTCGAGGACTCGAGCGAGCTGCGCGCTTCGCGCAGGTCGCGCGTCATCGAGTTGAACGAGCGCACGAGGAAGCCGACCTCGTCCTCGCTCGCGGGCTCGAGCGCCACGTCGAGGTTGCCGCGCGCCACCTCGGCCGTGCCCTCTGCGAGCGCCCGGATCGAGTGCGTGACGCCGCGCGCGAGCCGGAAGCCCCACCAGAGCGCGAAGAGCAGGATCACGAGCGAGCAGAGCAGGAGCTCGATCTGGTAGACCCACGCGATGTGCCCGGCGTAGGGCTGGAGCGCGCGGTACTGGTCCGCCGCGGCGCGGATCTCGTCGATCTTGGCCGCGAGCGCGTGCGCGACGAGGTAGTTCACGACCAGCGCGCCCACCACCTGCTTGGGGCGCGCGGGGTCGTCGCCGTAGATCGGCACCGCGCCGCGCACGACGTCGCCGACCTCGGTGCCGGTCCCCTCGACGAGCGAGGCGCGCTCCCCGGCGAGCGCCGCGGCGACGATCGGGCTGTCGCGCTGGACGAAGGCCGCGTCGGGAATCTCGGGGTTCACCGACGTGACGAGCGGCTCGGCGTCCCCGGCCGGGAACACCTGCACGACGCCGAGGTCGTACTCGCGCTGGCGAGCCTCGACGAACGCCTCCAGCGTGCCGACTCCCTTCGGGCCGCGGGCGCGCAGCAGGCGCTGCTCGCGGATGTCCTCCGCGAGCCGGTCGCCGAAGTGGAGCGCCTTCTCCGCCCAGGCGTCGTAGTAGGCGTCCGCCACCTCGCGGCTGCGCTCGAGCGCGCCGTCGACGCGCAGGCTGAACCACGTCTCGAGCGACGACGTCACGAACGTGTAGGCGACGAGGAAGACGACGACGGTCGGGATCGTCGCGACGAGGAAGAGCGCCGAGACGAACTTGAGGTGCAGGTGCGAGCCGAGGATCCCGCGCCGGCGCTCGAAGAAGAGCTTCACGAAGTTGCGCGCGATCAGGTAGACGAGCAGGACGACGAGGATCACGTTCACGGCGTTGAGCAGCAGGAAGAGCAGGCTGCTCGAGGCCGGCAGCGACCCGAGGGCGGAGAGCTCGCGCTCCATGAGGATCAGGGCCACCACCGCGGCAAGCGCGATGGCGATCATCCACAACTCGCGGCGGCGGCGGCGGCGCTCCGCGACCGGAAGCGGAGTCGGCGTCAGCCCGGGACCGTCGTCCCCGGGCCCGCCCGGACGCTCCGGCTGTGCCAGGGGACCGTTGGCCATCCGACCTCGCGCAGGCCGGGCTCGGCCCGGCGCGCGCCTGCGAGCGTAACCCCTCGAAACGGCGAAGCAAAGGCCCGAGCCGCGGCGCGACGCGGGGGTCAAGCCGAGGCCTCCGCGCGCCGATGACGGAACTCGCGAGGGGTACCCTGCTTGGAAGCGAACCTGCGCCGCGCCGAGGAGCGCTTCGAAGCGGACCCGACCGACGCGCGGGCCTTCGAGGCGCTGGAGGAGCACTACTTCCTCCAAGGCGATTGGCCGGAGCTCGTGCGGCTCTACGAGCGGCGGCTCGACGCCGCCGACCTGCGCGCCAATCCCGAAGCCGCGGCGCGCCTCTGCTTCCGGCTGGGTCAGGTGCTCGAAGAGCGCTGCCTCCAGACCGACCGCGCCGCCGAGTTCTACCAGGAGGCCGCGCGCCGAGCGCCGCGCTTCCGCGCGCCCCTCACGCAGCTGCGGCGGATCTACGCCGCGCGCGAGGCGTGGGACCTCGTGCTCCAGGTGGCCGAGGTCGAGGCCGCGTTCCCGCTCCAGCCGTTCGAGCGCGCCGCGTTCTTCGCCCAGATGGGCGCGATCTGGTTCTCGCACATGCGCGACGCGCAGCAGGGGCTCGATCACTACCAGCGCGCGCTCGAAGCCGACCCGGAGCACCTGGACGCGCTGCGCGGCGTGGCTCGCATCTACGCCGAGCTCGGCGACGCGGGCGCCGCCGCGGCCTCGCTCGAGCGCGTCACCGCGCGCGTGCGCGGCGTCGAGGCGGCGCCGGCGCTGGTCGAGCTCGCGCGCCTTTGCGACGGCCCGCTCGCGCAGCCCGAGCGCGCGGGCGAGCTCTACAAGAGCGCCCTCGCGCAGGACCCGCGCTGCCAGGAGGCGCTCGAGGCGCTCTGCGCGCGCGCGCAGGACGCCGGCGAGTGGGGCGCGGTGGCCGACCTCCTCGAGCGGCGCTTCGAGCTCGCGACCGGCGCGACCCGGCGCCTCGCGATCGCGCTGGAAGCCGGGCGCCTCCAGCTCGAGCAGCTGCGCAACCCGGCCGCGGCGCGGCTCTGGTACGGGCGCGCGCTCGAGCTGATGCCGCACGAAGACCCTTCGGTCTACCTCGCGCTCGCCGACGTCGAGCGCGTGGCCGGCAATCGCGAGGCCGCCGCGCGCTGGCTCGACCGCGCCGCGACGAGCGCGCCCGAGGCCGTGCCGATCCACGTCCTGATCGAGAGTGCCTTCCACGCGGGCGAGCGGGGCGACCCCGAGCGCGCCCTCGTCTCCCTGCGCCGCGCCCTCGACCGCGCGCCCGGCGACCGGCGCGTGCTCGAGGCGCTCGCGCAGGTGCTCGAGCGGCTCGGCCGCAGCGCGGAGCTCGCGGCGGTGCTCGAGCGCGAGGCGGCCCTGCTCGCCGACGACCCCGGCGCGCGCGCCGAGATCTGGCTGCGCCTGGGAGCGCTCCACGAGCGCTCCGGCGAGGCCGACGCAGCGCGCCGCGCGCTCGAGCGCGCGGTGGAAGCGCATCCCTCCTCCGCCGCGGGCATCGACGCCCTCGCGGCCAGCTACTCGGCGGCGGCGCTGTTCGACGAGCTGCGCGCGCTGCTCGAAGGCGCGCGCGAGCACGCGAGCGGGCGCCGCGCGCTCGACCTGTCGGTCCGCCTCGGCGACCTCCTGCTCGAGCGCTTCGAGGACGTCGAAGCGGCGCGCGCGGCGTTCGAGGCCGCGCTCGCCGTCGACGGCGCCGACCCGGGCGCGCTCCAGGGGCTGGAGCGCGCGGCGCTGCGTACCGGTGACGAGCAGGCCGTGCTCGAGGCCTTCGAGCGCGAGGCGGCCGTCACGACGGACCGCGGCCGGCTCGCGTTCCTCGTCTGGGAGCTCGTGCGGCTCCACGAGCGGCGCGACGAGCCGGAGGAGGCACTGCTCTGGATCGAGCGCCTCGCGCAGGTCGTGCCCGAGGACCGGCGCGTGCTCGAGTGCTGCGCACGGCTGCAGGAGCAGCTCGGCCACGACGACGAGCGGGTCGAGACGCTGGAGCGGCTCGACCTCGTGCTGCACGGAGCGGAACGCGCCGCCAACCGGCGCAAGCTCTCCGAGCTCGCCTGGAAGCGGGGCGACCTCGAGCGCGCGATCGAGCGTTTGTACGGCGCACTGGAGGCGGATCCGGCCGACGTCGCGGCGCTGCGCGCCCTGCTCGAGCCGCTCGAGCGCACCGGCCGCGTCGCGGAGCTCGCGGACGTGCGCGGTCGCCTCGCGGAGCACCTCGAAGGCGACGAGCGCGCCGCGTGCCTCGCCGCGCGGATCGCGCTGCTCGAGTCGCTCGGCGACGTGCAGGGCGCGCTCTCGGTGGCCGAGCGCCTGCGCGCGGAGGGGCCGGCACGCACCGAGATCACCGACACCGTCGAGCGTCTGCTGGAGCAGGCCGCGCGCTGGGAAGACCTCGCCGCGCTCCTCGAGGAGCGCCGCCGCGACGAGGCGTCGAGCCCCGAGCGAGCGCGCGCGCTCGCGCTCCGCCGCGCCGACCTGCTGCGCGAGCGGCTCGGCCGCCCAGCAGACGCCGCTGCGCTCTACCGCGAGGCGCTGCCCGGACTCGACGGCGAGGCGCGTACACACGCCGCCGCGGCGCTCGAGGACGCGCTCCGCGCGAGCGGCGACCGCGACGGGCTCGCCGAGCTCCTCGCCGAGCGCGCCGAGCGCGCGAGCGACCCCGCCGAGGCGGACGCTCTCTCGCTCGAGCGCGCCGCGCTCCTCGACGAGTCCGGCCGCCGCGAGGACGCCCGCGCCGTCTACGAGCGGCTCGCCGCCGCCGGGGGCGCACGCGCCGCCGAGGCGGAGGAGCGGCTGCAGGCGCTGCTCGAGCGCACCGGCGCGTTCGACGCCCTCTGCGCGAGGCTCGAGGCCGAGGCGGGTGCGCGCCGCGGAGCGGACGCCGCCGAGCTGCTCGAGCGCGCGGCGGGCCTGCGGCGCGAGCGCCTGCGCGACGCCGAGGGCGCGCGAGCCGCGCTCGAGCGCGCGACCTCGCTCGCGCCCGACCGCGCGAGCGCCTGGCACGCCCTCGCCCGCCTGCACGAGGAAGCCGACCGCCCGCTCGACGTGGTGCGCGCGCTCGAGGGCGAGCTCGCCACGGACCCGGAGCCGGCCCGCGCCCGCGACCTGCACGCGCGCGCCGCGGCGCTCCTCTGCGAGCAGGACGACCGCCGCGCGGCGATCGAGCACTTCCTCGCGATCCTCGCGCTCGACCCGACCGACACCCAC
>DATAGA010000459.1:0-2671 GCA_036257215.1 Myxococcota bacterium | reverse complement strand
TCCGCGCAGGAGCTCAACCGCACGCTCCACAGCGTGTTCGACGAGTCCCGGATCTACCGGATCGACCACTACATGGGGAAGGAGCCGGTGCAGAACCTGCTCTACTTCCGCTTCGCGAACAGCTTCGTCGAGCCGCTCTGGAACCGGCACCACGTGGCCGCGATCGAGATCACGATGGCCGAGAAGTTCGGCGTCGAGGGCCGCGGGCGCTTCTACGACGAGGTCGGCGCGCTGCGCGACGTCGTGCAGAACCACCTGCTGCAGATCGCCGCGCTCCTCACGGTGGAGGCCCCCGTCGCCCCGGACGCCGAGGCGACGCGCGACGAGATCGCGAAGGCGCTGCGCGCGATGCGTCCGCTCGAGCCGAAGCACCTCGTGCGCGGCCAGTACGTCGGCTACCGCGACGAGCCGGGCGTCGCGCCCGACTCCGGGGTCGAGACCTACGCGGCGATCCGGCTTTACGTCGACTCGTGGCGCTGGGCCGGCGTGCCGATCTTCGTGCGCGCCGGCAAGCACCTCGCGGCCACCGCCACCGAGGTGCGCGTCGAGCTCCAGCGCCCGCCGATCGGCGTGTTCCGGCTCCGCGACGACGGCCGCGAGAACTACTTCCGCTTCCGGCTCGGCCCCGACGTCGCGATCGCGCTCGGCGCGCGCGCCAAGCAGGCCGGCGACGAGATGGTGGGAGAGGACCTCGAGCTCGCCGTCACCCACCAGAGCCCCGACGAGATGACGGCCTACGAGCGCCTCCTCGGCGACGCGCTCGACGGCGACGCCGCGCTCTTCGCCCGCCAGGACGCCGTCGAGGCGGCCTGGCGCATCGTGGATCCGGTGCTGCGCGAGATGACACCCGTGTACCCGTACGAGCGGGGCTCGTGGGGGCCGAAGGAGGCGGACGAGATGATCGCTTCCTACGGCGGCTGGGACGCGCCGGTCGTGACTTGAGCGCCCCGGCACCCGCTCCGGTGCTGCGGGTGTTCGACGACGCGGCCGCGCTGGCGGAAGGAGCGGCAGCGTTCGTCGCGCGCGAGGTCCGCGACGCCGTGGAGTGGCGCGGGCGCGCGACCGTCGCCTTCTCGGGCGGCCGGGTGGAGGCGCTGCTGGCGCGGCTCGCGGCCGAGCCGCTCCCGTGGGGGGCGTTCGAGGTCTTCCAGGTCGACGAGCGCGTCGCGCCCGCGGGCGCGCCCGAGCGCAACCTCACGGCGCTCGCCGCCGCGCTCGTCGCGCCGGGACGCCTTCCCGCGCGCGCTCTGCACCCGCTCCCGGTCCAGGACCCCGACCGCGCGCGCGCTGCGGCGCGTTACGCGCGCGAGCTCGAGGCGGCGGGGGGGCCGCCGGTTCTCGACCTCGTCCACCTCGGTCTCGGAGCCGACGGCCACACGGCCTCGCTCTTTCCGGGTGATCCCGTGCTCGAGGTCGCCGACGCCGACGTCGCGCCCACCGACCGGCCGCACGCCGGCTTCTTCCGGCTCACGCTCACGCTGCCCGCGCTCTCTCGCGCGCGCTGCGCGGTGTTCGTCGTGTCGGGCGCGGAGAAGGCCCCCGCCCTCGCGCGCCTCCTCGCGGGCGACCGTGCGATCCCCGCCGCGCGCGTCGCGTCGCAGCGCCGGGTCGTGCTCGCCGACCGCGCGGCGGCCGGCGAGCGAACCGGAAGCTGAGCGGAGCGGCCGCGCCCCAGCGACCGAGGCGTCGCGCGAGCGCGACGCCTACGGCGTGGGGGGCTTCTGCGGCGCCCGGGAGGGCTTCGCGGGCGGCTCCTTGCGCCGCGTTCCCTTGAGCGTCGTCTTGGTCGGCGCGTACTCGGTTCCCTCTTCCGCGACGTTCTCGATCTCGGCGCGCACGCTGCCGTCCGGTAGGAACGTGGCCGTCGAGGTGGACCGGATGCGCGGGCTCACCTGGCGCGGAACGTACGCGAAGCCCACGTCGACCCCGGGCGCGGCGGCCACCGTGAGCTGCGTGTGCGCCTCGCCCACGAGGCGCGCGCCCTCGACGCGGCCCTCGCCCGTGCCGGTGACGCGCGCGGCCGTGGCGTCGGTCCCCGGGAAGAGCGTCGAGAACTCGAAGTGCGTCGTGTAGCGGCCGCCCTCGACGCGCACCACGATGGTGCCCTGGATCGGCCTGCGCACGCCGGTGGCGTGGTCGACGGTCTCGCCGCTCATCTCGTATAGCCCGCTCTGCGGCGTCACCGGCGCGGGGGCGTCGTCAGCCGCCACGGGCGCGGCGAGCGCCGCGGCCAGCAGTGCGGGAGTGGAGAGGGACAGCGCGCGCCTGGGCATGGCTGACCTCCGTTCACCCCCCGTTGTGATCCTACACCGCGGCGCCGCCGCCGTCCGCGCCTTCGCGCGGAGGCGCGTCGCCCCGGAAGAACGACGAGCGCCGGTAGAGGTCGAGTCCCTCGTCGACGAAGACCTTGGCCACCGCGGCGAGGGGGACCGCCACCAGGAGGCCCAGGAAGCCGAACAGGTCGCCCCCGATCAGGAGGGCCACGATCACGACGGCGGGGTGGAGGCCCACGCTCTCGCCCACGATGCGCGGCGTCAGGAGGAAGCCCTCGAACGTCTGCACGAGCACGTACCACCCGAGCGTCGCCGCGAGGTGCCAGTCGATGCCGAACTCGAGGATGCACAGGACGCTCGACGCCACGACGGCCACCGCGCCCCCGAGGTACGGGACG
>DATAGA010000446.1:0-3992 GCA_036257215.1 Myxococcota bacterium | reverse complement strand
GTCTCGACGACGCGCGGCGCGCGGTCCTGGAGCTTGCGCGGCAGCCGGCCCTCGAACGTCTCGGGCGGCTCCATCAGGTGGTCGTCGACGGAGATGACGGTGAACCGGACCGGCCGCGGCTCCGGGTCCGGGAGCAGCGGGCGCGTCACCGGGCGCTTGATGCCGAGCTTCACGACCTGCATGCCGAGATCTCCTTCGCTCGCGTCCGAGACGAGCCGCCCGATTCGTGCGCGTCGGCGGCGAGCGTCACCGCTGCACCCGGAAGCCGGCCGCGACGGCGTCCCAGGTCTCCGGCGTGACGCCGCGCTCGCGCAGCTTGTATTTCTGCACGCGGCCCGTCGGCGTGTGGGGCAACGCGTCGACGAACTCGACGTAGCGCGGCACGAAGAAGTAGGGCGCCGTCTCGTTCACGAAGCGCGCGAGCTCCTCCGCGGTGAGCCGGGCTCCGGGCTTGACCACGACCGCCACCTTGAGCTCGGCCTCGCTCTCGAGCTCGCGCGAGGGCACGCCGTGGGCCGCGACCTGTGCCACCGCCGGGTGCGCGGCGACCGCCGCCTCGACGGCGAACGAGGAGAGGTTGCGGCCCTTGTAGCGGATGTAGTCGGCCTTGCGGTCGACGAAGAAGTAGTCGCCCTCCTCGTCGCGCCGCGCGAGGTCGCCGGTGTGGTACCAGAGGTTGCGGAACGCGCGCAGCGTCGCGTCGGGGTCGCCGAAGTAGCCGTTGAAGAGCGCGTAGGGCTCGGTCGGGCGCGCGCAGATCTCGCCGGTCTCACCGCGTGCCACCGGCCGGTCCTCGTCGTCGAGGAGGGCGATCTCGACCCCCTCCTGCGGCTCGCCGAGCGTGTTCGGCTTCCAGGCGCGCCCGACGCCGCGCGAGAAGAGGGTCATCGCCTCGCTCTGCCCGTAGCCCTGGACGACCGCCTCGAGGCCGAAGCGCTTCTTGAAGGGCTCCTCGAGCGCCGCGGGCATCGGGATCGCCGACGCGACGCGGACCGGGTTGTCGGCGTCGTCGGCGCGCTCGGGCGCCTGCCACAGGAAGATGTGCATCGCCCCGAGCGTGAAGGTCATCGTGGCGCCGTAGTGGCGGCAGCGGTCCCAGAACTCGCTCGCCGAGAAGCGCGGGTCCATCCCGCAGGGCGCCCCCGCGAGGAGCGCGCGGAAGACGTTCGCCACCCACGCCGCCGACTGGTACGTCGGGAGGCAGTTGTAGAGGACGTCGCCCTCGCGCATGCCCGAGGTGCGCGCGCCGTTCCAGGCCGCCTTGAGCCAGACGTTGTGGCTCTGCATGACGCCCTTCGCGCGGCCCGTCGTGCCCGAGGTGAAGAGCACCGCCGCGGTGTCGCCGTAGTGGAGCGCGCCGTCGTCGGGCTCGGGCGCGGGCCCGGCGAGCAGCTCGTCGAACGCCACGGTGTCTCGCAGCGCCGAGTCCCCGCCCGCGACGGCCGGCGCGCGCGCCGCGTCGGGCGCGCCGCCCCGCACGACGACGTGCCGGAAGGGCAGCGCCCCGAGCTCGGCCAGCCGCGGCAGGTGGACGGCGTCCGCGACCAGCACCTGGGCGCGGCTGCCCTCAAGCGCCTCGCGCAGCCAGACGCCCTTGTAGTCGGTATTCGTCGGAACCCAGACCGCGCCGAGCTTGTTCGCGCCGAGCGCCGCCACGACGCAGTCGGGCGTGCTCTCCAGGAGGAGCGCCACGGTGTCCCCGCGCGCGACGCCGAGCCGGCGCAGGCCCGCGGCGAACGCGTTCGCGCGCGCGTTCACCTCGCCGTAGCGGTGGACGCGGGTGTCTTCGAGCAGGAACGGCGCGTCGGGCCGGAGCTCGGCCTGGCGCCGTAGCGCGCGGCCGAGGAGCCGCTCGCGCGGGTCGTCGAGCGCGAGCCAGCTCATCGGGCCGCGGGCCAGCTCACTGGGCCGCCGCGTCGTGGCGCCGCGGCGGCGCGCTCGAAGCCTCCACCGTCTCCGTGTCGCGCCCCGAGCGCAAAATCGTGCCGGGCAGCGCGCCCGTGTGCTCGCGGCCGCGCACGATCGGGACGCCGTTCACGACGACGTGCTCGATGCCCTCGGCGTCGGCATAGAGGCGCGACGCGCCGGCGGGCAGGTCGTCCCGTACGTACACCGGCCCGCTCGCGACCCGCGCCGGGTCGAACACGACCACGTCGGCATGGAAGCCGAGCGCGAGCCGGCCGCGCTCGCGGATCCCGTAGAGCCGCGCCGGCGCGTCGGTGAGGCACTCTACCGCCTGCTCGAGCGGCAGCAGGCCGCGCTCGCGCGCCTCGCCGAGGAGCCGCGTCGAGTAGGCGAACGTGTCGATCATGTCGAGGTGCGCGCCGGCGTCCGACGCGCCGACGATCGCGCGCGGGTCGCGCCAGGTCTGAGCGCGCAGCTTCCAGCTCGCGTCGTCGTTCCCGATCGGTGCGGGCATGAAGCTCGTGCGCAGCTCGTCGGCCAGGGCGAGGTCGAGCATGGCGTCGAAGGGCGCCTTCCCCGTCTCGGCCGCGAGCTCGCCGATCTTGCGCCCGCGCACGCCCTCGTGCTCGGGCCGCGCCACCTGGTCGACGATCATGTTCTCCCAGCGCGCGAGACCGCGCAGGAGCCCGGCGGCCTCGGAGTGCGCGCCCTCGTCGAGCTGCTTGCGGTACGCCGGGTCGCGCAGGCGCTCCATCCGCGCCGGGATCGGGAGCCTGAACAGCTCCGCCCAGCCCGGGAACGCGTCGAACAGGAAGCCGCTCGCGAGGTTGATGCGCACCGTCGGCGGCATCGGCACGCTGAGCGCGACGACTCGAGCGCCGCGCTCGGCCGCGTAGTCGGATGCCGAGAGCTGCGCCTCGGTGTACTGCGGCGCCAGCGAGCTCGGCGCGAGCACGTTCCAGTTGAGCGGCCGGTTCGCGGCCAGCGAGAGGTCGGCCATGAGCGACTTCTCGCGCTCGCCCCAGATGCCCGTGCCCGGGATGAACTCGAGCGTCGTGCCGGGGAGGTCGCGCAGCGCGCCGGCGAGCGCGACGAGCTCCGCGCGGCTGGCGTGGCGCGAGGGCACCGGGGCGCCGTCGCCGTCGTTGTGCGTCGCGGCCGTCGACGAGGAGAAGCCGAGGCCGCCCTCGCCCACCGACCGGCGCAGCAGCTCGACCATCCGCGCGAGCTCGTCGTCGCTGGCCTCGTGACCCACGGCGCGCTCGCCCATCACCACGCGCCGCAGCGCCGAGTGTCCGACCAGGAAGCCGGCGTTCACCGCGAGGCGCCCCTCGAGGCGGTCCAGGTACTCGCCGAAGCTGCGCCAGTCCCAGGGCACGCCTTCGCGCAGGCTCTCGAGCGGCATGCCCTCGACGCGCGCGAGCATCTTCATCAGGTACTCGCCCGCACCGGGCGCGAGCGGCGCGATCGAGAAGCCGCAGTTGCCGCCCACCACGGTCGTCACGCCGTGGAACGGGCTCGGCGAGAGCGTCCCGTCCCAGAACGCCTGCGCGTCGTAGTGGGTGTGGATGTCGACGAAGCCGGGCGCGACGGCGCAGCCGGACGCGTCGATCGTCCGGCGCGCGGCCTCGGAGACGTCGCCGAGCGCGACGATGCGGCCTGCGCGGACCCCGACGTCGCCGCGCCGCGGCGATGCGCCGGTCCCGTCGACCAGCGTTCCTCCGGCGACGAGGAGGTCGAGCATGGGGGCCCTCCGGTGGGCCCCCATGGTATGCCAGCGGGCGACGCCCCGACGGTCGCCCCAGGGGTGAGAAAACGGTAGGGGGCCGGTAAAGGCACCCGGTCGGCGCTCGAGCACGCTCCTCCCCCGAGGAGAAAGCCATGAGCAGCCCCATCCCCTGTCACCCGAGCGACGCGACGGTCGTGATTCCGCCCCGATTCTGCGGGCCTCCCGGCACCGGCAACGGCGGCTACGTCGCCGGCCGCCTCGCGGCGCACGTGGACCCGGTCGGGCCGGTCGAGGTCACGCTGCTTCGCCCGGTGCCGCTGAACGCGCCGCTCTGCATCTCTCGCGAGGGCGCGGACGC
>DATAGA010000327.1:0-6070 GCA_036257215.1 Myxococcota bacterium | reverse complement strand
TCGCCGGGCGAGCTCCGTGACCCGCGGCGGCAGCCGCTCCGGCAGCGGCCAGCGCGACGTGGCGACGCGCATGCGCTCGCGCAGGAGCTGCGCATCGGGATAGTCGTCGCGGGCGAGCGCGTCGTCGACGGCGAGCCAGTGGTCGATCGCGGTGGCGCTGCGCGAGGCGCGCTCGGCGACCTCGGCCATGGCCGGCGAGCCGATGCCCGAGCCCTTCGCCTCGTCCGCGAGCTTGCGCAGGTCGCCCTGGGCCTGCTGCAGCAGCGGCCGCAGCGGGCCGGCTTCGCGCGCCGCCTGCTCGAGCAGCTCCTCGAAGCGGCGCCGGATCGGCTCGTGCGACACCTCGCGCACGAAGATCACGCGCCCGAGCGCGCCGCCGCCCTCGTCGAAGAGCGGGTGACCGCTCACGCGCAGCCGCAGCCGCTGGCCCGCGCGCGTCAGGTCCAGCTCCTCGGGGCACGGGTCGGGCGCCTGCGCCAGCCGCTCGGCGGCGGCGGCGACGGCGGCGAGCTCCGGCGCGGCGAGCACCTGCGCGAGCGGGAGACCGCGCGGATCGCCGGCGAGCCCGAGGTACGAGCGCGCGGGGCGGTTGGCCGCGCGCAGGCAGCCGCCGGCGTCGACCGCGAGCGCGCCCGTGTCGAGCTCGTCGACGATGGACTCGAGGAAGACGTTCGCGTGCTGCAGCTCGGCGAGCAGGCGCTCGTTCTCGCGGGCGAGCCGGTGGTGCTCGACGCCGCGGCGCACGACCTGCTTCAGCTGGTCGGACTCCCACGGCTTGGTCACGTACGCGTACACGTGCCCCGCGTTGATCGCCCCGATCGTCGCGTCCATGTCCGCGAAGCCGGTCAGGATGATGCGCACCGTGTTCGGGTGGCGCGCGTAGACCGCGGCCAGCAGCTCGACGCCAGTCATCTCGGGCATGCGCTGGTCGGAAATCACGACCGCGACCGGCGCGTGTCGCTCGAGCAGGGCCAACGCCTCGCGCGGTGAGGTCGACGTGAGGACGTCGTAATCGTCCTCGAACGTGAAGGTCATCGTCTCGAGGATGGCCTCCTCGTCGTCGACGACCAGGATGCGGGTGCGTTCGCTGCCCATGGTTGCGGGCACCGTGGCCGCGATCGCGCCCTCACCAGGTGAAGCGGCGCACGCCGGTGCGCGCGGCCCGCGCCTTTTCGCCGGCGGTCTTCTCGGCCACCTTCTGCCTCAGCTCCTTGCGATACTCCTCGAGGCGGCGGGGCAGGCGGTCCTGCGCGATCTGCGTCCACGGGCGCTGCTCGGCGCCCTCCCGGAACCCGCGGAACTTGCGGTAGGCCCAGAGCTCGTGCTTGAAGTCCTCGGCGACGAAGCTGATCATGATCGCGTCGTCGAGGAAGCCGAGCGCAGGGATGTGGTCCGGGATCACGTCCTTCGGGTTGGCGAAGTACGCGAGGCCCGCGACCGCGGCCTCGTACTGCGCGCGCGGCAGCTTGTAGTCCTTGTCCTCGAGCATCTGCATCAGATCCTCGAGCACCGTGATCGCCTCGGTCACGAAGTGGGGCGCGCGCTTCACGGTGCGCACGCGGTCGATCAGCGACTTCACCTCGCCGAGGATCTGCGGCGCGTCCTCGGCGTGCGCGTTCTTCTTCGCTTCCCGGTAGAGACCCTGGAAGTAGGCGGAGTCGTGCTCGTCGAGGCTGAAGGTGATCTTGAACGCCTTGGAGGCCATCGCTCCCCCCGGGGTTAGAGTGCCGACTCTATCAGTAGCGCGCGTACTCGATCAAGCGCGCGGGAGACCGATCCCACACGCCCTCCCAGTGCTCGAGGACGACCTCGCCGGGGCTCTTGGCCAGCGCGAGCTGGTCCCGGATCGGGTCGAGGAAGCGGCGCTCGTCCGGGTGCAGCGCGCCCGCCGCGCCGATGCGCCGCAGGCCCTCGGAGGAGATCGCGACGAGGCGTTGCGCGAGCTCGAGGATCGAGCGCTCGCCGATGCGCGCCGCGAGCCCGGCCCGAGCCACCACCTCGGTGGCCGCCTCGCGCTCCTCGCGGGTCCAGTCGGCGGTCAAGTCGGCCGCCGCCGCGCACGCGTCGTCGTCGTAGAGGAGGCCCTTCCAGAGCGCCGGCAGCGCGCAGATCAGCCCGGGCGGCACCGCGTCGGCCCCCCGCACCTCGATCACGCGCTTCAGCCGCACGTCCGGGAAGAGCGTCGTGAGGTGCCGCTCGAAGTCGCCGGCGGTGGCGCGGTGACCCTGGAAGCCGCGCTCGAGGAACTGCCGGAACGTCGTGCCCCGCGCGGGGATGTAACGCCCGTCGCGCACCACGAAGAACATCGGGACGTCGAGCGCCCACTGCACCCAGCGCTCGTAGCCGAAGCCCGGCTCGAACACGAAGGGCGGCGCGCCGCAGCGGTCGGGATCCGTGAAGCGCCAGATGTGCAGCCGGCGCGACACGAACCCCGACGGCTTCCCGGCCGCGATGCTCGAGTTCGCGAAGATCGCGGAGACGATCGGTGAGACGCCGAACGCCATGCGCACCTTGGCCACCATGTCGGGCTCGTCGAGCCAGTCGAAGTTCGCCTGCACGGTGGCGGTCAGGTGCATCATGTCGAGCGCGAGCTCGCCTCGCGTCGGAAGGTACTCGCGCATGATCTCGTACCGCGCCTTCGGAACGCGCGGCACCTCGGGGAGCGCGTGGATCGGGTCGATCCCGAGCGAGAGCCAGACGATGCCGAGCGGCTCCGACACGCGGCGGACGAGCTCGAGGTGGGCGCTGAACTCCTGACAGGTCTCGCGGATCGTCGCGAGCGGCGCGCCGGAGAGCTCGAGCTGGCCGCCGGGCTCGAGGCTGATGCTGGCGCCGGCCTTCTCGAGCCCGATGACGCGGCCCGCCTCCTCGAGCGGCTGCCAGCCGTCGAGCGCGGCGATGCGGCGCAGGACCTCCTCGATACCGCGCGGCCCGTCGAACGGCACGCGCCTGCACGTGTCGACGTGGAGGCCGATCTTCTCGTGCTCGGTGCCGACCTTCCAGCGCGAGCGCGGCTTCTCGCCGCTCGCGATGTGGTCGACGAGGTCGCGGATCGATTCGACCGGGTGGGGATCGTCGGTGCCGGCGCCGCTCACGGAGGGCCTCCGGGCGCGGCGTAGAGCTCGGGGTGGAGGAACGAGACCAGCGCGCAGAGCACCGCCTGGCGCGCGTAGTCCGCGCGCGTGAGCGCTCCGTTCGTGAGCTTGCCGACGTTGCCGAGGCCGCGAGCCGACGGCGCCGCGGGACGCGCGCCCGCGCCGGCCCCGTCGGCCCAGAGCGCGTCGAACAGCGCCCCGATCGGCTCGCGCTCCGCGACGGCGCGCGAGGTGCAACGGGGCGGGTAGGCGAAGCCCGAGGAGAACCCGACCGCCTCGCGCGCGCCGTCCGCGACCGCGGCGCAGCCGACGTTGAACCAGCGCTCGGGCGCGCCGCGGAGCTCGACGAGCCCGTCCTCGTAGCCGACGGCGAGGTCGCAGCCGCCGAGCGCGAACGCGGCGCGCGCCCGCGCGAGCGCGCCGGCCGTGATCTCCTCGAAGCCGACGGGCTGCTCGGAGACCCCGCTCGCGACCGCAACCCCCTCGACCAGGGCGCGCGGCGCGAACGGCGCCAGGGCGGCGCGGACGGCCTCGACCTTGGGCGGGCTCGTGGAGCCGACCCGCACCCGACGCAGCGTCGCGAGCGGCGTACCCCGCGGCGCAGCGAGGGCGGCGGCGCTCACGGCGCGGCCGCTTCCCGCAGGAAGGCCGCGAGGAAGTCGCCGAGCGCCGCGTCGATCTCGGGGGTGGCGTCGAACGGGAAGGTCTTGCAGGGACCCTCGTCCTTGCCCTGTCGGAAGGGGCCCACGAGCGTGACCTCGCCCCGGCTCTTCACGGTCACGATGGCGGCATGGCGGCCGCGGCGTAGCGCGAACTGGACGGCGCGCAGGTGCTTGTCGTCGGTGCGGGGCGCCTCGAGCTGGACCTCGAGCTGCGGGGCGCCGCCGCCTCGCGCGGCCTCGTGGAACGCGGCGAGAGCCTGCGCGACGACGGCGTGGAGCGCGCGCGCCGTCTTCCGAGCCTCGTCCAGGCGGGCGGACTCCGCCGCCTCGCGCGCCGCGAGCTCGCGGCCGAGGTCGCGCAGCCGCTCGCGCAGCGCGTCGCCACGGCCGGGGGGGTCCGAGCGGGCTTCCGCCATCGAGGCCTAATCGTGGCACAGAACGCTGCGGCGGGCCGCCGCGCGCGAGACATCGTTCCGCCGAGACGGTGTCTCGGCCGCCGCTCAGCGCGAAGCGGGCTGGCTAGAGCGCCTCGTTCGTGACCACCAGCGGGCGCGGGTCGAGGGCGGCGAGCAGCTCACCGCTGCGCGCCTTGAAGCGGTCGCGCGCCGCGCGGGGGACGGGATCGCCCGCGACGGCGTGGAGCTTCGTCGGGTTCACGAAGTCGTCTCCCTTCGTGAGCCGAAAGCACAGGTGCGGCCCGGTCGAGAGCCCGGTCGAGCCGACCTGGCCCAGCACCTGCTTCTGGCTCACGCGCTGGCCGATGCGGAGCCCCGGTGCGAAGCGGGCGAGGTGGGCGTAGTAGGACACGTAGCCGCTCGCGTGGCGGACCTTCACGAGGTTGCCGTAGCCACCCTGGTAGCCCTTGAAGATCACGCTCCCGTTCGCGACGGACCAGACCGAGGTGCCCGCGGGCGCGGCGTAGTCGATGCCGAGGTGCGGGCGCCAGATCTTGAGGATCGGGTGCAGCCGCGCCTGCGCGAAGTTGGAGCTGATGCGCGAGTAGTCGAGCGGCGCCTTCAGGAACTGGCGCTCGACCGGGGTCCCGTCGGGCCGGTAGTAGGAGCCGCGGCCCGGGCCGGTCTCGAAGTAGACGGCGTCGAAGTCGCCGTCGCCGGTGCTGTAGCGGGCGGCCAGGATCTGGCCGGGGCGGGTGTAGGTCTCGCGCCCCTCCTTGTCGACCGTGAAGAGCCGCTCGTAGAGGATCGAGAACTCGTCGCCGCGATGGGCGCCCCGGGTGAAGTCCACGTCCCAGGCGAAGATCTCGGCGAAGTCGGTAGCGAGCCCCGGCCGCTCGCCGAGCTGCTCGATGGCCGCCGCGAGGCTGCTCGTCACGACGCCGGCGAGTCGCGCCTGGCGCCGCACGAGCGTCGGCTCGTGGCGCGTCGCCGCGAAGGTCGCCCCGTTGCGCTTGATCTCCCAGCGTTCGCTCGCGGAGCGCTCGTAGACGAAGCTCTCGACGTCGCCGGCCGGCGAGAGGACGAGGCGGAAGCGGTCGCCCGGCTTCGAGTAGCGGAAGTTGAACATGGGACCCATCTCTCGCACGACGACGAAGATGCGGTCCGCGGAGAGACCCTTGCGCGAGAGCGCCTCGGCCAGCGTCTGGCCGCGCTCGAGGGTGCCGGTCAGCTCCTCGCCCTGCGCTGCCGGCGCGGCCGGCGCGGTGTCGGCCGGCGCCACGTCGGCCGCCGGCGCCAGCGCGTCGGCGACGGGGCTCGCGAGGCGGGCGAGCGCCGCGTTCAGCACCGGCGCTGCGCTCGCGGCCATGCTCGCGGCAACGGGAGCGGCTTGCCCGTTCGGTTCGGCGCGCCGCTCGACGACTCCGATGGTCGCCCCGCCCAGGAAGGCGAGGCCGAATGCAATGGAAAGGCAGCGGGCGATCGGGAACCGCCGCTCGGGCACGTGGGCACGCAGTCGCAGAAAGCACCCCCTGGGTCGGCCGTCCGTCTCTCGTGTCTCGCGTGGCTGGTTCGCGATGTCGTTCGCGTATCGGATGCACCGACTCGCGTCCGGACTGCGTTCCCGCCGCTCTCCCCTCCCCCAACGGGCAGGGCCCCCAACCGGCGGTATTTTCCGGGACCGCGACTGAAGATTCGTTCAACCCACGGCGGTCACTCTGTGCGCGAGATCACAGGATCCTCAGGTTTTTCGCGCATGTGGGAGACGGCCCGCGGCGGTGCTGCGCGGCGTGCCGCCGGCCGGCTCGCGACCCACCCCGCCGGCCCCAAACGGCGGTTCATCGGGTGGGTGCTCCTGTGCGCGGTGGGGGTGACTGGCCCCGGCTGCGCCTCGCGCCGCGCGCTCCCTGCCGATCCG
>DATAGA010000350.1:0-4969 GCA_036257215.1 Myxococcota bacterium | reverse complement strand
TCGGGCAGGCGCAGCAGGTCGTCGCGGTGCACCTCGACGAGCCGCAGCCCGCGCTCGCCGTAGCGGGTGAGCAGCCCGCGGACGGCCGACGACTTTCCCGTGCCGCGCTCGCCGTGGAGGAGCACGTGGTGCGACGGGAGGCCGGCGAGGAACTGCTCGGTGTTGCGCACGAGCCGCGCGAGCGGGCGCTCGACGCCGACGAGGTCGTCGAGGTCGAAGGGACGCGGCTCCGGAATGGCGACCAGCCGGCCGCGGCCGCGCCGCGCGTCCCAGCGGAAGGCTCGGTAGCGCGCGAATGCGCGCGGATCCGCCGGCTCGCCGGCGAGCTCGACGAGCAGCCGCTCCGCGAGCGCGAGCACGCGCTCGGCGCGGACCATGGCGCGGCGCAGGCGGCTCATGACGCCGGAGTGTAGACTGGCCGCGTGGTCGAGCCGAGCGCGGCCGGCGCGGACCCCGGCCTGTGCGGGACCTGCCGACATCGCCGCGAGCAGCGCAACGCGCGCGGCAGCTCGTTCGTGCGCTGCGCGCTCGCCGACCGCGATCCGCGCTTCCGACGCTATCCCGCGCTCCCCGTGCTCGCCTGCTCGGGACACGAGCCGGCGGAGCAGGCCGAGCCGTTGCTAGGCTAGGCACCCCGCTCCGCGGAGGCCCGATGCGTCGTTGGTTCATCCTCTCCGCGATCGGGCGCGATCGCCCGGGGCTCGTCGCCGAGCTCGCCCGCCTCGCGCTCGACTGCGACGCGAACCTCGAGGACTCGCGCATGACGATCCTCGGGACGGACTTCGCAGTGATCCTGCTCTGCTCTTCGACGGATCCGACGTCCGGCGACCGCCTCGCCGTCGGCGCGAAGCGGCTCGAGCGCGACTACGGCCTCACCATCCTGCTGCGCCACCTCGAAGGCGGGCCCAGGAGCGCCGTGCCGGCGCCCGGCACGAAGCTCTACCGCGTCGACGCAGCGGGCGAGGACCGCGCGGGCATCGTCGCGGGCATCTGCGGCGTCCTCGCGGAGCACGGCGTCAACATCGTCGAGCTCACGACGCGCAGCCGCCCGGGCCCGGGGGGCTCGCCGCACTACGAGATGGCGCTGCGCGTGGAGCTCCCCGACGACGTCGACCCGCGCCGGCTCCGCGAACGCCTCGAGTCCGAAGCGGACCGCCTCGTGATCGACGTCGCGCTGATGCCGGCCTAAGAGCGCTACCCAGGACCACCCCGCGAACGTTTTCCTTTCGGACCAGATAGCCGAGCGAGCCGGCTTCGCCGGCTCTCCTCGGCTAGCGCTCCGCGCGCGTCACCGTCGCTCGCGCGCGCCCTCGCTCAGCGTCACGAGGCGATGGCCCGCCGGAAGCCGGTGGCCGAGGAGCTCGAAGAAGGTCTCGAGGAAGCGGTACGTGAGGCCCCACACGACGTGGGGCTCGGCGTCGCCCACGCGGATGCCGGGCATCGTGAGCGAGCCGAGCTCGTGCTCGAAGCGGTAGTCGACGTGACGTTCGCTCGCGAGAAGGTGCTCGAGCGGGACCCAGAAGGCGCTCTCGACCTCTTCCTCGTTCGGTACGAGCCGTGGGGGATCGGGCACGCCGTAGACGAAGGCGGAGATCGCGAGGCCGACGGGGCGGCCGGCCTGGCGGCCTTCGAGGTCGTCGAGCCGACCGAGCAGCTCGGCGCCGGCGAGGTCGAGGCCGACCTCCTCCAGCGTCTCGCGTTCGGCGGTCGCCCGCGGGCTGGGATCCTCGGGATCCTGGCGGCCGCCGGGAAACGCCATGTGCCCGGACCACGGGTCGCCGGCCTTGCGCGCGCGCTCGATGAGGAGCACGTCGGCTCCGCTGCGCTCCGGCCGCAGCACGACGGCCACGGCGGCGCGCGCCGGCGCCTCGCGCGTCACCGGCTGGTGTCGAGCCAGGACGGCGCGGACGTCCTCGATGCGGGGCATGCACCGAAGATAGCAGTGGTGCCGCGCACGTACGGCGCTTCACCGCGCCGCGCGCGCTGCGAGCTCCTTCGGCGCGCCCTCGCAGCGGAACCCCAGCCGCACGAGGCGCTCGACCCCGTCGGCGCGGCGCTGGCCGAGCACGACGCCACGGCCGTCGGGCTCGAGCGCGAGGCCGGTCGGAGCCCCGTAGCGGGCCACATGCGGCAGCGGCACGTCCGCGAGCTCGCCCTCCCATGGAGACCCGATACGCAGCCCGGTGTCACGCAGCCGCGCGCCCTCGACCCCGAACAGCGCGGCGACTCGGGCGACCGCGAAGCCGAGCCAGGCCGGGACGGCACGCGCCGCTGCTGCGGGCCGGGTCGTGGCCAGCGCGAGGACGGAGCCGTCCGCGGAGAAGCTCGCGGCGGCGACGTGCGCGCCGGGCCGCGAGAGCGCGGCCTCGCGGCCCGTGGCCGGGTCGCGGGCGAGCGCGCTCTGCAGGCCGATCGGGTCGCCGCGCACGACGACGAGCGTGCGCGCGTCCGGGGCGAACGCGAGCGGCGCGACCCAGGCCGCGCCGCCCGGCGCGAGCGCCCGCGGCGGCCCGAGCAGGAGCCCGCCGTGGCCCCGCTCGAGCGCGGCGCTCGCCACGCGGTAGCCGCCCCGCGCCCCCGAGGACCACACGAGCAGCGACCCGGCCGGGTCGAGCGCACCGTCGCGATCGGGCGCCGGATCGTAGGTGAGGCGGCGCGAGGGCCGCGGCTCGTCGCCGCGCGTGTCGATCCAGTGGAGCTCCCAGTTGAGGGGCGCGCGGCCGCTCGCGTGCCGGTCGGTCTCGAACACGATCGCGCCACCATTGGGTGTCGGCCGCGGCCGCTGGTTCCGACCCGGCTCGCCGCACGTCCAGCAGCGTGCGACGCCGCTCGCACGGTCGAGCCGGTAGACCTGGCGGCGGCCGTCGTCGGAGGGGGCGTCGTACCAGAGCACCGCGCCGGCGGGGTCGAGCGCCGGCCGCGCCCCCGCGCCGAGCGGCTCGACGGAGGCGACCTCCGGCGCGCAGCCCGGATCGGGGCCGAGCGCGACGTGGGCGTCGACGTCGTATGCGTAGCGCGCGAGCTCCTCCGGCGCGGGCGCCTCGCCCGCGCCGAGGCGCGCGCCGATCCCCGCGGCGACGAGCGCGACTAGCGCGCCGCAGCCGAGCGCGGCGAGCGCCGAGCCGGCCTGGCGCAGCGCGCCGCCGGCAGGACCCGACGCGCGCGCGGCGCGGTAGAGGAAGAAGGCGAGCGCGGCGACGACGAGCGCGAGCGACGCGAGCGCGCCCGGCGCGAGGCCGAGCCACGCGGCCGCCGCGGCCGGAAGCGCCGCGAGGCCCACGCTCGCGGCGCGCGCGAGATGCCCGCCGCGCGCGTCGTCGTGGCTGGCGAGGCGTCCCGCCACCCAGACGGTGGCCGCGAGCGCGACGCCGCCGGCGAGCGCGCCGAGCTCGAGCGTCGTCGCACCGGGCCGTCCCCACGCGAGCGCAGCGAGCACACCGACGGGAACTCCGGCGACGAACGCCCACAGCCGATGCACTGCGCCCTCCCCGACGCGCGCGCTAGGTTCAGCGCGATGTCCGATCCGCCCGTCCGTGCCTCGGATGCGCGCGGGATCCTGGCGCTCGCTCGGACCGACCGCAATGCCGCGCGCCGCGCACTGGCGGAGCTCGACGTCGACGGCCAGGTGGCGCTCGTGTGCGAGGCTCCCGTTGCGGCGCGCGGCGAGCTGCTCGAGCTCGCGCCGCAACCCGAGCGGTTGATCCCCGCGCTCCCCGAGGGAGAGCTCGCGTTCACAGCGAAGGCGCTCGGCTTGGCCGACGCCCCCTGGGTGCTCGCACACGCGACTCCCGAGCAGGTGGTCGCGTGCGTCGACCTCGACGCGTGGGCCGGCAACGCCCACGCGCCCGATCCGGAGCGGCTCGGCGCGTGGATCTCGGCGCTCGCCGAGGCCGGCGAGGAGCCGTTCCTGCGGGGCGTGCAGGCGCTCGACGCCGAGCTGCTCGTCCTGTGGCTGCGCGAGCGCGCCGAGGTCTGGCTCAAGTCCGACGAGGGCTTCGAGCCCCCGCCCGGCGCGCGCACCCTCGACGGGCAGTTCTACTTCAGCGCGCGAGGGAGCGGCGACGACCTCGCCGAGATCGAAAAGCTCCTCGACGCGCTCTTCCGCGAGGACTACTGGAGCTACTTCCGGCTGCTCCAGGGCGTCATGTGGGAGCTCGAGAGCGACGCGCAGGAATGGGCGCTGCGCTGGCGCACCGGCCGGCTGCAGGACCTGGGCTTCCCGACGTGGGAGGAGGCGATGGCGACCTACGGCGTGCTCTCCCCGCGCGCGCGTGACGAGCTGCCGCCCGCGCCGAGCGCCGGGCCCGACGTCGACTGGCGGCTCCCGATCTGGATGCCGCGACTGCCGCTCTCGGCGAGCGCGCAGCACTCGCTCTTCCGCGCGCTCGCCGCGCTCGGCGAGGACGAGCGCCGCCCGCAGCTCCTCGCCGTCCTCGCGCTCGCGAACCGGGTGGCGGTGGCGGACCAGCTGCCGCTCGGCGACGCGGAGACGGTTCCGCTCGCGCTCGACAAGGCGGTGCGCCTGGCGAGCCGCGGGCTCGACCACCTGGCCGCGCGCCACGGGCTCGACCCGGCAGGGGTGCTGCGACGCGCCGGCGTCGAGCACCTGTTCCGCGTGGGTCACTCGCTGGAGCGCGCCGAGGCCGCGCCCGCGAACGAGGAGAGGCCCGCGAGCGGCGAGCCCGCGGGCCTCTCCGAGGAAGAACGGATCGACCAGCCGACGACGCCGGCGAAGCCGGCCTCTCGTCGGCTGTCTGGGTCCGAGTAGGAAACGCCCCGCGACGTCGTCGCGGGTGGCACTCAGAGGTCGACCGGGCGCAGCGTCTTGCGCTTGTTGCCGAGCGCGCGCTCCTCGGCGCTGCGCAGCATGCCGCGCACGGCCTGGTCGAGAGCGGCGTAGAAGTCGCCGCTCACGTTGACCTTCTTGACGGCGGCCTTCGTGCGCGACTTGCTGATGATGAGGTCCCCG
>DATAGA010000341.1:0-1521 GCA_036257215.1 Myxococcota bacterium | reverse complement strand
GCCCCGCGCTCCTGCGCCGCGAACGCGAACGACTCCTGTTCGGCCATGACCCTACCCCCCGGCCCCGCGCCGCGCGGGATCTTCCCCCCCACCCGAGGGAGGGTCAAGCCGGCGCACCGACGGGCACACGGGAACGCAAGCGCGAGCGCGAGCGCGCGGAGCGGCGCCCGGAAGGCGCCTCCGCCCCGCGAGGCTCAGAACCGCTCGCCGCGAAAGCTCCCGGTCAGCCGGACGGAGCCGCTGCGCAGGAGGTGCAGCACCGTCGCGACCACCTCGCCGTCGTCCGCCGTCGCCTCCGCGACGGCGCGCACGAGGTCGAGCAGCGTGTAGCCGGGCACCGGGGCTAGCGGCGCGCCGGCACCGTCCAGGGACGCGTCGGCCTCGAGGTCGTCGTCGGCGACCGGAAGGGGCTCGCGCAGGGCGAGCGGACGGCGGTGTGCGGCGGCGGCCATCGAATGCGGCTCCAGGGGCGCGGGCGAGCGATGAGCACGAAGCGTGCCAGCGCCGGCTGGGGGGCGAGCCCCCCGCTCGGGACGCACGCGGCCGCTCCGGAGCGACCGAGGCGCTCGGACGGGACACCGGGAAGCGTCGGATTTCGGGCGCAGGCGTCGGGATCGGGACGGCCGTTGCGGCGCCCGGAGCCGCGTGCGAGAACGGCTCCAGGGAGGAGTCCCATGGGCTACGAGGGCTACCGGGCGCTGCGGATCCGCGTCGACGACGGCGTCGCGTGGGTCGCGATCGACCACCCGCCGATCAACCTGTTCGACGCGGTCCTGATCGGCGACATGGACCGGCTGAGCCGCGCGCTCGAGGCGGACCCGGACGTGCGCGTCGTGGTCCTCGAGAGCGCAGACCCGGACTTCTTCATCGCGCACGCGGACGTGAAGCTGATCCTGGGTCTACGCGCGGCGGTGTCGCCGGCGACCGAGCCGAGCTTCTTCCAGGCGATGGTCGAGCGCTTCCGCACCATGCCCAAGGTGACGATCGCGACCATCGCCGGCATGTGCCGCGGCGGCGGCAGCGAGCTCGCCCTCTCGATGGACATGCGCTTCGCGGCGCTCGGGCGCGCCGTCCTCGGACAGCCGGAGGTCGCGGTCGGCATCATCCCGGGCGGCAGCGGCACGCAGAGGCTCCCGCGGCTCGTCGGCCGCAGCCGCGCGCTCGAGATCGCGCTCGGCGCCGACGATTTCCCCGCCGACCTGGCCGAGCGCTACGGCTACGTGAACCGCGCCCTCCCGCCCGACGAGCTGCGCCCGTTCGTCGAGCGCCTCGCGCGCCGGATCGCCTCCTTCCCGCCCGAGGCCGTGGCGCGCGCGAAGGCCGCGGTGCTCGCCGCCGAGGTCGGCGTGCGCGACGGCCTCGTGCTCGAGGCGCGCGCCTTCGAGGAGTGCCTGACCTTTCCCGAGGCGCGCCGGCGCATGGAGGCGTTCCTCGCCGCGGGAGGGCAGACGCGCGAGGTCGAGGCGCGCACGGGCGCATTCGGCTGAGGGAGCCGGCGGCGGCGACGTGTGCCGCGGCGCG
>DATAGA010000310.1:0-4347 GCA_036257215.1 Myxococcota bacterium | reverse complement strand
CGGCCCGCTGCCCGACGAGGTCTCGCGCGCGGTGGACGAGGGCGACCTCGTCGTCGCGTCCGTCCTCTCGGGGAACCGCAACTTCGAGGGCCGCGTGAACCCGCAGGCGCGGGCCAACTACCTGGCGTCGCCGCCGCTCGTGGTCGCGTACGCGATCGCGGGCTCGGTGGACGTCGACCTCGCGAGCGAGCCGCTCGGCACGGGCTCGGACGGAAAGCCTGTCTTCCTGCGCGACCTCTGGCCGAGCCAGTCGGAGGTGCAGCAGCTCGTCGCCTCCTGCGTCGGCCGCGACCAGTTCGTCGAGCAGTACGCCGACGTGTTCCAGGGCTCCGAGGAGTGGCGCGCGATCCAGGTGCCCGGCGGCGGCCTCTACCGCTTCGACCCGAAGTCGACCTACGTGCAGGAGCCGCCGTTCTTCGTGGATCTCGCCGCGGAGCCGGCGCCGATCCGCCCGATCGTCGGCGCGCGCTGCCTGGCGCTCCTCGGCGACTCGGTGACGACCGACCACATCAGCCCGGCCGGCTCGATCAAGCGCGGGACGCCGGCGGCGCGCTACCTCGAGGAGCACGGCGTCGCGCCGGCCGACTTCAACTCCTACGGCGCGCGCCGCGGCAACGACCGCGTCATGACGCGCGGCACGTTCGCCAACATCCGCATCCGCAACCGGCTCGCCCCCGGCACCGAGGGCGGCTACACGACCGACTTCACGCGGATCCCGGACCGGCTGGCGAAGCCGGAGGAGGCGAGCTTCATCTTCGACGCGGCCGAAAGCTATCGGCGCGCCGGCGTTCCGCTCGTCGTGCTCGCGGGCCGCGACTACGGCATGGGCTCGTCGCGCGACTGGGCGGCGAAGGGGACGTTCCTGCTCGGCGTGCGCGCCGTCGTCGCCGTCTCGTTCGAGCGCATCCACCGCAGCAACCTGGTCGGGATGGGCGTCCTCCCGCTCTGCTTCCGGGACGGCGAAGACGCCGCCTCGCTCGGCCTCGACGGCAGCGAGACCTTCGACGTCCCGATCGGCGACGACCTCGCGCCGCGGCAGACCGTGACGGTGACCGCGCGCCACCCGGCCGGGAAGACGACGCGCTTCGAGACGCTCTGCCGGATCGACACCCCGGTGGAGGTCCAGTACTTCCGCCACGGCGGCATCCTGCACAACGTCCTGCGCAAGATGGCCCGCGCGTAGCCGCGGGCCCCGCTCGCCACCGCCGGCGTCCGAGACCCCGCCGGCGCCTCGGCCCTGTCCCTATTCCGCCCCAGCGGGTGTGCTAAGGTCGGACCTCGGACCTCGGAGGTCCGAAGTCCAGCGGTCAGGACGGGGAGGTGGGCGTGGTCATCGAGCTCGAGCCCTTGGCGGGCGGACGGCGGGCGGAGCAGGTGTTCGAGCAGCTGCGGGCGCGGATCCTCTCGGGCGAGCTCGGCGCCGGGGAGCGGCTCCCGAACGAGCGCGACCTCGCCGGCGCGCTCGGCGTGAACCGCGCGTCCGTGCGCGAGGCCGTGAAGCGGCTCGAGTTCCTCGAGCTGGTCGCCGTCGTGCACGGGCAGGGCACGTTCGTGCGCCCGCTCGAGGGCTCCTCATCGCTGCAGCTGATCGAGTGGCTGCTGCGCGACCCGCGCAAGGTGACCCCCGAGCTCATGCGCCAGCTGCTCGCCTTCCGGCGCGACGTCACGCTGCGCGTGGTCGAGCTCGCCGCGACCGCGCGCGACGACGCGCAGCTCGCGCGCGCCCGTGCGCTGCTCGCGCGCGAGGGCGAGGAGGGCGCCGACCCCCAGCGCGCCCTGGCGATCGACCTCGAGTGGAATCGCCTCCTCGGCGAGGCGACCGGCAACCTCATGTACCAGCTGCTCTCGAACCTCTTCACGAAGCTCGTCGCGCAGCTCGGTCCGCTCTACTACAACCGCGAGCGCGACTGGCGCCGCTCGCACGAGACCCACGCGGAGATGCTGGCGGCGATCGAGGCGCGCGATCCGCACCGCGCGCGCGCCGTGCTCGGCCGCATGCTCGCTTACAGCGACGCCGCCATCCTCGCGTTCGTCGAGCGCATGACCGCCGAGGGGCGGATCGGACCGGCCGCCGCGGGGGGCCGCCTGTGACGGCCCGCGCAGGCGGACGCGCATGAGCTCGCCGACCTGGACGCTCGCCGAGCGGGTTCGCGCGCTGGAGGGCGCCGCGCGCGAGGGGGTGGACCTGCTCGTGATCGGCGGCGGCGTCACGGGCGCGGCCGTGTTGCGCGATGCGGCGTCGCGCGGCCTGCGCGCGCTCCTCGTCGAGCGCGACGACTTCGCGAGCGGCACCTCGAGCCGCTCGTCCAAGATGATCCACGGCGGCCTGCGCTACATCGCCGAAGGCCAGCTCGGCGTGACGCGCGAGAGCTGCCGCGAGCGCGACCGGCTGCTGCGGCTCGACCCGCACCTCGTCGAGCCGCTGCCCTTCCTCTTCCCGGCGTTCGAAGGCGGCCGCTACTCGCTCTGGAAGGTCGCCGCGGGGCTCACGGTCTACGCGGCGCTCGCCAACTTCCGCCGCACCGCGCGCTTCCGCATGCTCGGGCCGGAGGGCGCGCTGCGCTACTGCCCGGCGCTGCGGCGCGCGGGCCTGCGCGGCGCGGGCGTCTACACCGACGGCCAGACCGACGACGCGCGCCTCGTGCTCGAGACGCTCCGCAGCGCTCGGCGCATCGGCGGCGCGGCCGGCGTGCCGGCCGAGGCCGTGAGCCAGGCCGAGGTCGTCGAGTTCCTCTCCGACGCGTCGGGGCGCGTGCGCGGCGCGCGCGTGCGCGACCGGCTCGCGGGCGAGGTGGTCTCCGTCGAAGCCGCCGCGATCGTGAACGCGGCGGGTCCGGCGGTCGAGCGAGTGCGCGGCCTCGTGCCGCGCGCGGCGCGCCCGGAGCTGCGGCCGGCGAAGGGCGTCCACCTCGTGATCGCCGCCGGGCGCATCCCGACGGCGGGCGCGGTCACGTTCGAGGGCGACGACCGCCGCTCGCTCTTCCTCGCGCCCTGGGGCGAGGTGGCGCTCCTCGGCACGACCGACGCGTGGAGCGACGAGATCGACGTCCCCGCCGTCACGATCGAGGAGGTGCACTACCTGCTCGACGCGGCGAACGTGGCTTTCCCGGGGGCGGGGCTGAACACGAACGACATCCGCGCGGTCTACGCCGGAGTGCGCCCGCTCGCGTCGTCGGCGGACGACGGCGAGACGCCGCCCGGCGCGGTGTCGCGCGAGGACCGCGTGTGGGACGACGCGACCGGCCTCATCTCCGTCGTCGGCGGGAAGCTCACGACGCACCGGGCGATGGGCGAGCGCCTGGTCGACCGCGCGCTCGCGCGGCTGCCGCGCGCGCGCGCCGCGGCCGCCGGCGCGAGCCGCACGTTCGAGCTGCCGCTGCGCGAGGAGGCCGCGCCGCAGGGCGAGCTCGCCGGCGCGCTGCGCGCGCGCTTCTCGCTCGACCCGCGCGTCGCCGATCACCTCGCGCGCCGCTGCGGCGCCGAGGCCGAGGCGCTCCTCGCCGAGACGGCGCCTGCCGAGCACCGCCCGATCGGCGGCTCGCGCCACTGCGCGGCCGAGCTGCGCTGGGCCTGGCGGCGCGAGTGCCCCGCGTCGCTGTGCGACCTGCTCGAGCGGCGCACGCGCGTCGCGGTGCTCGCGGCCGGCCAGGGGCTTCCCGAGCTCGCCGAGCTCGCGGCCGTCGCCGCCGAGGCCGCGGGCTGGGACGACGCCCGCCGCGCCGAGGAGATGGCCCGCTACGCCGCCTCGGTGCGCCGCCACTACCAGATCGCCGACCCGCGCGTCGCCCGCCCGTCCCGCCGCGCGGCCTGAACGGCACCGACCGCTCGGCGACCCGGCCCACGCGCCGGTAGTCTCCCGCCGTGTCCCTGCGCACCCTCGTCGTCGTGAACCCGGTGAGCGCGGGCGGCGCGACGCGCAGGCGCTTCGAGCGCCTGCTGCCGCAGGTGCAGGAAGCGCTCGGCCCATGCGACGTCGCGTGGACGCAGGGCCCGCGCGACGCGGAGCGCATCGCGCGCGAAGGGGTGCGCGCGGGCGTCGAGCGCGTCGTCGTCGCCGGCGGCGACGGCACGACGAGCGAGGTCGTGAGCGGCCTCCTCGCGGCCGGCCTCGGCGGCTACGCCGAACTCGCGCTGCTCCCGCTCGGCACGGGCGGCGACCTGCGCCGCACGCTCGACGTCCCGCGCGAGCCGGGTGCCGCGCTCGCGGCGATCGCGGCCGGACGGGCCACGGCGCTCGACGCCGGGCGCGTCCACTACGTCGACCGCGCGGGGCGCGAGGCGGTCGCCTACTTCGCGAACATCGCGAGCCTCGGGATCAGCGGCCTCACGACCGAGCTCGTGAACCGG
>DATAGA010000275.1:0-4093 GCA_036257215.1 Myxococcota bacterium | reverse complement strand
AGCTGCACCGAGCCGCGGTCGGGGACGTCGCGCACGGCGCGCAGGAAGGCGTCGAGGTCGAGCGTCGGCGTGCCGCCTGCGGCGAGGATGCGGCGCGTGGCGCGCAGGCCGTAGCGGTCGACGGGCGAGCCGTACCAGCGCCCGACGACGTAGACGCCCTCCGGCGGGACGCCGCGCTGGATCGAGGCGGCGAAAGGCGGCGATTGCAGCAGGGCACCCGCGAAGAGCAGCGCGCGCCGCGTGCCGATCGCGTCGAGCGGGAGCGTCTCGATCTCGAGCGCGAGCTCGGCGCCGTCGCGCAGAACGGTGAGCGAGACCCGCTCGCGCTGCGCGGCACGCTCGACCTCGCGGAAGCTCGTGACTGGCGCGCCGTCCGCGGCGAGCAGGAGGTCGCCGGGCTGCAGCAACGCCGCCGCGGGCGCGCCCGCCGCGACGCGCTCGACCTCGAGCGAGCGCAGCCGCGCGGGGTCGTGGGACGCGAGGCGCTCGACGCCTTCGGGCGAGAGCCCGCGCTCGCGCGCGTCCGCCAGCGAGACCGCGCCGAGCTCGACGCCGAGGCTGCGCCAGCGGAACTCGCGCCCCTCGCGCAGCGGCTCGAGCATCTCGACCGCGAGGTCCACGGGAAGCCCCGCGAAGAACGAGTTCGGCCCGCCGCGCTCGTCGCGGGAGATGGAGCTCCAGAGCGCGCGCACGCGGCCGCGGTCGTCAGCGAGCACGCCGCCCACCGTCTGCGTCGCCTCGGTCGCGAACACGAGCTCGACGTTCGACTCGCGGAAACGCGGCGGGTCGGGCAGCGCGATCGGTTGCTCCTCCACCCGCGCCACCTCGGTGCTGCGCGAGACGAGCCGCTGCGCCGGGTCGAAGCCGACCAGCCAGAGCGCTTCGCCCACCTCCACCGGCTCCGGGCGAAGCTCGGCGCTCTGGACCGGCGTCCCGGCGAGGAGCGCGGGGTCGTACGCCACCACCGCGAGGTTGTGCTCCGGATGGAGCGCCACCAGCCTCCCCGGGACGCTCGCCGAGCGGCCGAACGTGAGCCGCAGCTCGCCGAGGGAAACCGGCACCGTGTCGCGGTCGACGACGACGAGCCCGCGCTCCGCGTCGACCACGAGGCCCGTGCCCGAGAATGCGCGGCCATGCGCGCCGTCGATCTTGTAGGGCACCTCGAACTCGACGAAGACCAGGCTCGGCGCGATCGCGCGCTCGGCGCGGGAGGCCGCGCCGTCGAGGGACGCGGCGACGGGCGTCGGCGCCGGCGCGGGCGGCGGAGCGGGCGACGCGCGGCACGGCCAGGTGCCCGTCCGGTCGTCGCGGGTGCAGCGCTGCATCGGGAACCAGCGGCGGTCCACCGGGAGCACCGAGACGCGCGGCGTGCGCGGGCGGTCGAGATCGACCCAGCGCAGCGGGAGGCGCGCGCCGTCGGGCTGCGCGGCGAGCTGCGCCTCGAGCGCGTCTAGGTCGGCGATCGGGTTCCCGCCGAGCGCGGTGAGCAGCGCTCCGGGCGGCACGTCCGCGCGCGCGAGCGCGTAGCCCGGCGCCGCGACGTACACGCCGCGCACGGGGAAGGCGCGGTTGCGCGCCTGCTGGAAGGAGAGCGCGTGCAGGACTCCGCCGCCGAACTCGAGGTACTCGTGCGGCGTGATGGCGTGCAGGTCGCCGACCTCGAGCGTCGCGCGGCGCCGCTCGCCGCGGCGCTCGAGCTCGAGCTCGACGGTGCGCCCCACGGAGTCGTCGAGCGCGGCCTCGAACTGCGCGAAGCCGTCGAGCGGCGCGCCCCCGAGCGCGACGAGCACGTCGCCCGGCTCGAGGCGCCCGTGCGCGGGTCCGCCGGGCAGCACCTCTTCCACGACGAGCAGACCCGTGCCGCCGGGCGCTCGCCGCCGCACGGCGGCCTCGGTCTCGCTGCGCAGCCCGAGGCGCCGCAGCTCGTCGAAGGAGCGGTGGCGGAAGACGGCCTGCAGCGTCCCGCGCGGCACCGGGCGACCGTCCTGCAGGTAGTGCAGCGCCCGCACCACGCGGTCGAGCGGGAGGAAGAAGCTCGACGACGCGCTCCGGCTGCCGCCCGCGTTGAGGGCGATCGCGTCACCGGAGAGGTCGATCACGGGCGAGCCGGACGAGCCCCCCGACGTGCCCGAGGCGGCCTGGTAGTAGAACGTGTTGAAGTCGTTGTACGCGGCCGGCCCGTAGGCCGGCGCGTCGCGGTCGAGGCGCGCCAGCGTGCCGGCGAGGATCGAGAGCTTCTCGCCCGCGTCGTTCCCGACGATCCGGATCTCGGTCCCGACGCGCGCGCGCTCGGGCGCGAGCGCGATCTCGCCGAGCTCCATGAAGCGCACGGCCGCGGGGTCGAAGCGGAAGAAGCCGAAGTCGTGCACGGGGTCGCGGTAGAGCGCCTGCACCGGCACGGTCTCGTGGTTGAGGAACACGGCCTCGGCCGTGACCGGCCCCGGGCGCACGACGTGGCGGTTCGTGAGGATGAGCCCTTGCTCGACGTCGACGACGAAGCCGGTCGCGGCCGTGACCGACGCCGACTCGGTGTCGAAGGAGCGGGTGCCCGAGACGCGCAGCGCGACGACCGCCGGCACCGCGCGGCGGATCGTCGTCTCCCACGGGTCCGCCGCGACGCGCTCCGCCGCCCCGAGGGCGGCCGCGAGCGCGAGGCCGAACGCCGCCGCGCGCAGGCGCTGCGTCACGCGGCCCCGGGTCGGCCGGCCGCGCCCGGCAGGATGCGCTCGAGGTAGCGCTTCACGTACTTGCCCAGCACGTCGGCCTCGAGGTTCACGAGCGCCCCGGGCTCGAGCGTGCCGAGCGTGGTGGCGCCGAGCGTGTGGGGGATGAGCGCGACGTCGAAGCCTTCGCGCTCGACCCCGACGACCGTGAGCGAGACGCCCTCGATGGCGACCGAGCCCTTCTCGACGAGGAGATCGGCGAAGGCGGCGTCGCAGGTCACGTAGAGCCGCACGTCGTCGCCCTTGCGGCGCAGCTCGCGCACGCGCCCCACCCCGTCGACGTGCCCCTGCACGAGGTGGCCGTCGAGCCGGCCGTCGGCGCGCAGCGCCCGCTCGAGGTTCACGCCGCGGCCAGCCGCGAGGCGTCCGAGCGAGGTGCGGTCGAGCGTCTCCTGCACCGCCTCGAAATGGAGCGCGCCCGCCGCGGCCGCCGTGACGGTGAGGCAGGCGCCGTTCACCGCGACGCTGTCGCCGATCCGCACACCCGCGGCGATCTCGGGCGCCTCGACCACGAGCTCCGCCTTCGCCCCCTGCGGCCGCAGCGAGCGAACCCGGCCGACGGCTTCGACGATGCCGGTGAACACGTCCTCAGGACCCGAAGCGCAGGTCGATCTCGTGCAGCATGCGGTCGCGCACGGTGCCGTAGTCCGCGGGGAGCTCGATCGCCGGGTTGGCCCACGTCGACGCGACGCCCTCGAGCCGCATCTCGTGGTAGCGCAGCTTGAAGTCCACGAACTTGAGCCCGTGGGCCGTCGAGATCACGACGACGCGGTCCGAGCGGCGGATCTCGCCCCGGCGCACGAGCTTCTCGAGCGCCGCCAGCGCGACGCCGGTGTGCGGGCAGTTGAAGAGGCCCGTGCGGTCGGCGCGCGCCGCCGCCTGGGCGAGCTCCTCCTCGCTGGCCTGCTCCACGATGCCGTCGAAGCGCCGGATCGCGTCCACCGCCTTCTCGTAGGACACCGGATTCCCGATCTGGATCGCGGACGCGAGCGTGGGCCGCGCGGCGATCGGCTCGAACACGCGGAAGTCGCGCTGGTAGGCGAGGTAGAGCGGGTTCGCCGCCTCGGCCTGCGCGCACACGATGCGCGGGCGCCGCGTCACGAGCCCGAGGTCGACCATCATGTCCAGGCCCTTCGCGAGCGCCGACACGTTGCCGAGGTTCCCGCCCGGGATCACGATCCAGTCGGGCACCTCCCAGTCGAACTGCTGCACGATCTCGATGCCGACGCTCTTCTGGCCCTCGATGCGCAGGCTGTTCATCGAGTTGGCGAGGTAGATGCCGTCGCGCTCCGCGACCTCCTTCACGATCGCCATGCAGCCGTCGAAGTCCGTGTCGAGCGCGAACACGATGGCCCCGTTCGCGATGGGCT
>DATAGA010000252.1:0-2716 GCA_036257215.1 Myxococcota bacterium | reverse complement strand
TTGCGCCGACGCCGCTCGTCCTGCGTGTAGGCCGTGGCCGCGCCCGCGAGGGCCGCGTCCGTGAGCTCGACCTCCGGCGCGTCGAGCGTGCCCCGGACGCTCGCGAGCGGGATCGCGCGCGGCGATTTGGCGCCGCCCTCGCGGCCGAGCTCCGCCGAGGCGTCGAGGTCGAGGCTGCGGTCCGCGAGGCCGATGCTGCCCGCGAGCCTCGCCGCGCTCGTCGGGTAGACGAGGCGCAGGTCGTCGGTGCGGGCCACGCCGCGCTCGATGCGGAACCGGCCCGAGAGCGACTCGAAGCGGTCGTCGGAGGCCTGGGCCAGCACCGCCTCGTTCTCCGCCGCGCGCCCCGCGCGCGCGGCGCCCGCGAGCGCCGCGCGCAGCAGCGAGGCGTTGCGCAGACGGCCGGGCCCGACGCGCAGGCGCACCTCCCCGGCGAGCGTCGCGAGCGGCGCGCGCCGTCCGCCGAGGCGGCCCGTGAGGCGCGCGTCGAGGTCGAGCGGGCCCTCGAGCGCGTCGCGCTTCCCGCCGAGCGCGCCGACGAGCGCGCTGGACTCGATCCCCACGGCGTGGGTCGCCACTTCGAAGCGCGGCTCGCTCGCGAGCCCCGCGAGGCGCAGCTCGACGGGCGTCTCGCGGCCGCCGACCGCGGCGCGCAGCTCGCGGCCCACGAGCTCGTCGCCGGCGCCCTCGAGCGCGCCGCGCAGCACGAGGTGCTCGGCGCCGGTGCCGCCGAGGCCGAGCGGGTCGAGCCGCACGAGGCCGCGCACGGCCAGCGGCGACAGCTCGACCGCGAAGCGCTCGAGCGCGACGGTGCCGGCGAGCTCGCGCGACCGGAGGGCCGGCACGAGCGCGGAGAGCGCGTCCGCGTCGAGCGCTGGCGCGTCGACGACGATTCGCTGGACGGGCGCCACGTCGACCTCGAGCGCGGCCTCGACCTCACCGAGCTCGAGCTCGACGCCCTCGAGGCGCAGCGAGCGCGCGTTCTCGTCGCGCGTGCGCAGGATGCGCCCGCGCAGGGTCGCCGGCGTCCCGGCGGGCTTGTGCAGCCAGGCCGACGCCGCGAGCTCGGCGTCGCTCGCGTCGAGCTCGAACGTGCCCTTCGCCGCGTGAGGCTCGAGCGCCGCGCGCAGTGCCACACCGCCGCGCACGGCGAGCTCGCCGGCGCTCTCGGCGGTCCCGCGCAGCGCGAGCTCGACCGGCGCGTCGAGCGAGCGCGCGCGCAGCTCGCCCTCGACGTCCCGCAGCTCGAGGGACGGTGCGCCGCCCGGGCGGGCGTCGTCGAAACGCACGTCTACGCGCTCGAGCGCGACCCGCTGCACCGCGAGCTCGAACCCCGCGCGCCGCGACGGGGGTTCGGAGGGCTCGCGCGCGGGCTCGTCGGGCTCCTCGGGCAGGTCCGAGCCGGCCAGGTGGAAGCCGGTCTCGTCCCGCACGAGCGCGAGCGCCGCGTCCTCCAGCTGGAGCGAGCGCACCACGAGCGTTCGCGCGACGAGCGGAAGCAAGGCCAGGCGCAGCTCGACGCGACCCGCCTCGGCCGCGGGTCGCTCGCTCGTGCCCTCGAGGCGGGCGCCTTCGAGCACGAGCCGGGGCGGCACGAGGCGAGCGTCGAGCGTTCGGTAGCTGAACGACCGCCTGGCCGCGTCCTCCACCGCCGCGACGAGGCGAGCGCGCACCCGGTCGCTCGCCGCGATCCGCGGCAGGGCGACGGCCAGCGCGACGAGCACGAGCGCGAGCGCGACCGCGAGGACGAGGACGACGCGGCGCAGGGCGCTCACGAGCCGTTCCCGAGCCGCGCGAGCAGCAGCTCACGCACGCGCTTCGCGTCGGCCTTGCCCTTCGTCTTGCGCATCACCTGTCCCATCAGGAAGTCGAGCGCCTTCGGGTCGCCGCCGCGCACGGTGGCGACCGCCTTCGGCTGCTCGGCGAGGACGGCCTCGACGACGGCCTCGAGCTCGCCCGCGTCGGAGAGCGCCTCGAGGCCGCGCGCCGCGACCAGCGCGGCGACGTCGCCACCCGCGCGGAGCAGCTCGGGCAGGAGGCCGCGCGCGTTGGCGGGTGTCACGCGCCCTGCGTCCACGAGCTTCGCGAGCTCGGCGAGCGCTTCGGGACGCAGCGCGGAGCCCTCGAGCTCGAGACCGCTCTCGCGGAGCGCCGCGGCGACGTCGCGCAGGAGCCAGGCGGCGGCGCTGCGGGGAGACGCACCCGCCCGCACCGCCGCTTCGAAGAAGTCCGCGAGCGCGCGGCTCGAGACGAGCTGGCGCGCATCCGCCTCGGAGAGCCCGTGCTCGGACGCGAGGCGGGCGCGGCGCGCCTCGGGCAGCTCGGGCAGCGCCGCGCGCACGGCCTCGACCGCCTCCGGCGCGAGCCCGAGCGGCACGAGGTCCGGGTCCGGGAAGTAGCGGTAGTCGTCCGCGTTCTCCTTGACCCGCATGACCGAGATGCGGTCGGCGGCGAGGTCGTAGCGCAGCGTCGCCTGCTGGACGCGGCGTCCGCTCGCGAGCAGCGCCTTCTGGCGCGCGATCTCGCCCCGCACCGCTCCTTCGACCGCGCGGAAGCTGTTCAGGTTCTTGAGCTCCGTCCGCGTCCCGAGCGGCGCGCCGGGCTCGCGCAGCGACACGTTGGCGTCGCAGCGGAAGTGGCCCTTCTCGAGGTCGGCGTCCGACGCGCCGACCGCGCGCAGGATGGCGTGCAGCGCGCGCAGGTACGCGCCCGCCTC
>DATAGA010000242.1:0-2734 GCA_036257215.1 Myxococcota bacterium | reverse complement strand
TGGCCTCGTGGCGGAGGTAGAGCAGGAAGCTCCCGAGCACGGCGGTCTCGCTCGCGATCGCCTCGCGCAGCACGATGCGCGCCACGTCGGAGCGCTTCGTCGCGTACAGGGCGCGCGCCAGCGTCGGCACGTCGTCGGGGCGCAGCGTGCCTCCGCGCAGCCGGCGTAGCCGACGCATCGTGAGCAGCGCCGCCTCGGGGTCGCGCGAGGCGGCCTCGATGCGCGCCTTGAGCCGCAGCATCTGCATGCGCTCGTCCTCGTTGCCCACGAGGTCGAGCGCGCGGTTCACGGCGACGAGCGACGGCGCGTAGCTGCGCATGCGGAACTCGGACTCCGCGAGCCGGTGCTGCGCGCGTGCCGTCTCGCGCCGCTCGATCAGCTTGCGCAGCAGGCCCGCCGCGTCGGCGTAGCGGCGCTCGCGCATCGCGAGGAAGCTCGCGACGTCGAGCGTCTCGGGCCGCTCGGGCTGCTCGCGCTCGAGCGCCTCGACCAGCGGCCGGGCGTCGTCGAGGCGCTCGCCCTCGATCAGCAACTCCGCCTGCGCCGCGCGCAGCGGCACGGGGTCCGCGACGCGGCCCTCGACCTCGCGCAGGTGCGCGAGCGCCTCGTCCTCGCGGCCGCGGTCCCACAGGATGCGCGCGTACAGCGAGTGCGCGCGCCCGTCGTCGGGCAACGTCTCGATCAGGCGCTTCGGCACCGCGTCGCCCGGCTCGAGACCGGCCAGCCGCGCCCAGGCCGCGTAGCTGCGCGGATCGAGGGCGATCTGCGTGTCGAGGGCCCAGTGCTCGAGCTCCTTGTCGCCCACGCGCTGCGCGTAGCTCTGCGCCTCGCGCAGCACGCGCAGCTGCTCGACGAGGCTCTGCCCCTCCTTGGCGAGCTCGAGCGCGCGACGATAGGCGGGACCGGCCTCGGCGCGCCGCTCGACCCACTCGGAGAACACGTACGCCCGCTCGAGCGCGCCGCTCACGACCTCGTTCACCGGCGCGTCGGCCGGCGCCACCGCGAGCCCTTCGTCGAAGGCCTTCAGCGCCTCGGCGAAGATCTGCGGGTCTTCGGGCTGCCGGAGCAGCTTGCGCTCGCGCACGCGGGCGCGGTGGACGAGGCCCTCCTGGAAGTGCGGCATGTGGCTCTTCGGCGCCTTCTCGACCGCCAGCCGCGCGTCGCGCAGCGCGTCCGCGGTGTTGCCGCGCGCGAGGGCGAGCTCCGAGCGGCGGATGTAGGCGTTGGCGTCGTCCGGATGGCGCGCGAGCACGCCCTCGATCAGCTCGGCGGCGCGGTCCGGCTCGTCGAAGAGGAGCAGCCGTGCGATCGCGAGCGCGGCCGCGTTCTCCTCGGGCGCGAGGCGCAGCGCCTCCTGGTAGAAGAACAGCGCCTCCTTCAGGTCGCCGATGCCCTCGAACACCTGTGCGATCCGGAAGTGCAGCGGCGAGTTCTTCGGGTCGAGCTTGAGCGCGCTGCGCAGCTCGATCAGCGCCTCGCGGGGCTTGCCCTCCTCGAGAAACGACTCGGCACGCGCCTGGTGGCGCGCGCGCCGCTGCGCGTCGCTCGAGCAGCCGACGAGCGCGCCCGAAGTGCACACCGCGACCAGCGCGCCCGCGAGCAGGCGCCGCGAGCGCTGGATCAACGCGCGCCTCCCTCGAGCCTGGCGAGCTCGGTGCGCGCGTCTTCGGCCTCCGGGAAGGGACCGCTCTCGAGCGCGCCGCGCAGCGCCACGAGCGCGTCCTCCCGGCGCCCCTTCTGGGCGAGCGCGAGCCCGAGGTGGTAGCGCGCCGTCGCGTACTTCGGGTTCGTCTCGAGCGCCCGCTGGAACGCCGCCACCGCCTCGTCGAGCTCGCCCTGGCGCAGGCGCACGACGCCGAGCGTATCGAGCGTCTCGGGGCCCGTGAGCTGGCGGCTGGCGCCCTCGGCGAGCCGCGCGGCGCGCGGCAGCTCCTCGCCCTTCGAGGCGAGGATCCAGGCCAGGTCGTTGGCGGCGGCCGCGTTCTCGGGGTGGAGCCGCACGACGTCCTCGAGGCGCTTGCGCGCGCCCGCCTCGTCGCCGGTCGCGAGCAGCGTCTGCGCTGCCTCGTAGGCGTACTGGCCGTTGCTGGCCTGCGCGCCCGCCCGGTCGTAGAGCGCGACGGCGTCGGATGTGCGACCCGCCGCGCGCGCGAGGCGGGCCTGGCCGGCGAGCGCCGCCGCCGCGTGCGGATCGGCGCGCAGCGCGGCGTCGTACGCCTTGCCCGCCTCGTCGGCCTTCCCGGCCGCGAGCAACAGGTCGCCGCGCAGCGCCTGCAGCGCGGGGGAATCGGGCCGCGCCGCCGCGAGTCGCTCGATCAGCGCGAGCGCGTCGGACGCGCGGCCGGCGCTCCGCTCGAGGTCCGCGAGCAGCCGCAGCGCCGGCTCGTAGCGCGGCTCGCCGAGCGCGGCGCCCGGCCCGCGCAGCAGCTTGATCGCGGCCTCCCTGTCCTTCTCCCGTGCGACGAGCTGCGCCTCCTCCGCGAGGGCCACGCCGGTGTAGTCGCCCGTCTTCAACTTGCGGAGGTGGTCGAGGAAGTCGCGGGCGCGGTCGTACATTCCGCGCCTCGCCTGGGCCCACGCGCCGATCTGGTGCGCGGCCGGCGCTCCGGTCCCGCGCTGGTTGATGTGGCGCCAGGCGAACTCCGCGGCCTGGTCGTAGTCGCCGCGGGCGTAGTGCAGGCGCGCGAGCAGGAGCGCCGCGTCCGTCTCGCCGGGCTCCGCGCGCGACGCCTCG